>SXOW01000499.1 GCA_005778315.1 Acidobacteriota bacterium | reverse complement strand
GGCAACGCGGGTGGACCGCTCGTCACGAAAACGCTACTGGTCGTCAACTCCGGCGGCCGCTACGTCGCCGACGAGGCGGAAGGGGCACGCACCATCGCCGCCTACCACAAGACCAACGGCGAGTATCTGGGTGCCATCACGCTGCCGGCCGTCCCCAACGGGAATCCGATGACCTACCTGCAGGACGGCAAGCAGTTCATTGTCGTGGCCGTCGGTGGGGGCGGCGGTTCCGCGCTGCCTGAGCTCATCGCATTGGCGCTCCCCTGACGTACGCCGTCCTCGTGATCGGGTTTGTGTGCGTTGAACCCTGGCGCAACCACCGATGCGCGTCACTCTCGTCAACTGCGCCCACGCAGCCCACCACACCACGCCCGAAGCGGTGATCGAGGAGTTTCGCACGCTCCGCGGTTGGGCCGAAGGACTGCGCGACGCCGGAGCGGACGTGACGGTCGTGCAGGGCTTCACCGCGGACGCGGACTACGTGCGCGCAGCCATCAGCTACCGGTTCATCGCTGGCCCCTTCACGCCACGGTTGCGGCGCTGGCACATTCCGAGACGCCTGCACCAGGAGGTCGTCCGGTCCACACCGGACGTCGTGCACCTGAACGGCATGCTCTATGCGGCCCAGGCAGCCGACCTCCGTCGCCGTCTGCCGGATTCGGCGGCACTGGTGGTCCAACACCATGCCGCTCGACCGCGACGCGGGCCGTGGTCGCTGGTCGAGCGTATCGGCCTCGGCGCGGCCGACGGCTTCCTGTTTACCGGCGCGGACACCGCGGCCCCATGGCGGGAGCGCGGCGTGATTCATGCCCGACAGCCGGTGTTCGAGGTCATGGAGGGGTCGAGCCATTTTCAGATGCGAGAGCGGACCGAAGCTCGTGCTCACACAGGCACCCAGGGCGATCCGTTGTGTCTTTGGACCGGGAACCTTGACGCCAACAAGGACCCGCTGACCATGCTCGCCGGTTTCGAAGCGGCGCTCGCCGATCTGCCCGGAGCCCGACTCGTGATGCTCTACCGACACACCGAACTCCTGTCAGAGGTGCGGGCAACGATCGCGGCGTCCCCGCGACTGTCGGCTGCGGTGGAAATGATCGGCGCCGTACCCTACGAGGACATCGAAGCGTTCTACAACAGCGCCGACATTTTTCTCCAAGGGAGCCATCGTGAGGGTTCGGGCTTCGCACTCGTCGATGCGATGGCCTGCGGGGTGATTCCGGTGGTCACCGACATTCCGTCGTTTCGCTTCATGACCGGGGCCGGCCGGGTCGGAGCGCTCTGGCCCCCCGGCAACGCCGCCGCGCTACGGACCGCGCTCGTCGCGCGAGCCCGGGAGGCTCTCCCTGCCCAGCGCAGCGCCACCCGGGCCTGCTTCGAGGAGCGCCTCGCTTTCGATGTGATCGGCCGGCAGGCCCTCGACGCATACCAACAGGTGCTTACCGCCCGGCGTGGATGAGGAATCGATGAAGAGATAAGGAGATGAGGAACGGTGTCGTCTCCGCCATCACGATCGAGTAGCATCCGCATGAAGCGTCGCACATGCCAGATCCACGACTCACACTGACCCGACGGGAGTGGCTGACGACGCTTGCCGCCACGGCGATCTATCCCCCGCTCACCGCCCGTGCGGCGGACGGCAAGCCTATGCGGGGGGCGTTCATGATTCTGAGCACGCCCTACGACGTCAGCGGCGCGGTCGACTACGAGGGCTTGGCGAGGCAAGTCGTCTTCTGCGACCAGTGCGGGATCGAGGGGCTGGTCTGGCCGCAGAACTCCAGCGAGCAGCGTCATCTCAGCCAGGCGGAACGACTGCGAGGGTTCGAGGTGCTGGCGAACGCCAACCAGGGTCGGGCGCCAGCGCTCGTGCTTGGGGTCCAAGCCGACGACACCGCCGGCATGCTCGCGTATGCGAAGCAAGCGGAGGCCCTCAGCCCGGACGCCATGGTCGCGATCCCGCCCACGACCGCAACCTCGCTGGAGCAGTTCCGCAACTACTATGCGGCGCTGTGTGGGGTGACCGAGCGGCCCGTTTTCGTGCAAACGAGCGGCGGACCGGATATCGAACTGACCATCGACTTCCTGGTGGCGCTGGCCCGCGAGTTCCCGCAATGCGGCTACGTGAAAGAGGAATACCCACCCGTTCAGGAGCGCATGCTCGAACTGGCCGCGCACCGGCCGAATCCGATCAGGAGCATCCTTGGCGCCAACTTCGGACGCGGCTGGGCCTACGAGATGCGGCTTGGCACCGATGGGGTCATGACCGGCGGCGTCATGTATGCCGACATTTACGCGGGGCTGTGGGACCTCCACGAGCAAGGCCGCCCGGACGAGGTGCGGGACCTGTACGCCAAGCTGCTGCTGATGCTGAACCTGGACGACCTGATCCCCGGTGTCCGATTGTATGTCCTGCGAAAGCGGGGCCTGTTCAAGACGGTGCTGTCGCGTGGCGGTGAGTACAGCTTCACCCAGCTACAGATCGACGAAATCGAGCACCGCTTCGCTGCCCTGGCGCCGCATCTCCGCGCCTAGTCCCCGGGCTGGCCGCGCCTCACTCCAGCACGATCGGGAGGCTCGCCCGGGTGCCCTCGTGTTCAACAACCAGGGCGTAGGTGCCGTCCGCCCAGGTTCCGGTGGGCGCCACGAAAAACAGGTCGCCAGAGACGACCCGGGTCTTGTCGATCACAAACTCGTCTTGCACCACCGGCCCGAAGGGCACCGTGAAGAACCGAAGTTCCTCCGACCGCTCCTGTCTGAAGTAGGACGTCACGCTGTGACGCGTCGACCGCGCGTTCTGCAAGAGCGGGGTTGTCCGCGTCGAATCCTCGGCAAACTGACTCTGCTCGGCTACCGCGATCTCCCGGCCGTCCGGGCTGACCAACCGGAAGGCCGTCCGTGAGAGGGACATCCGTTCCTCGCTGGACAGCGCCACCTCGATCAGCAACCAGCGGGACTCGTGCTCTCGCTGCGAGTAGTAGTACGCGGCGACCGCCTGGATCGCGTCGTCCCGGTACTCGACCGCGGCGCGCCCGCGAGACTTGGTATTCGGAAACAGTTCGTCCGCGTCCTGGGCATGCGCGGCACCAACGGCCAGCAGACACGCGACCAGGACGACGATTGGCAATCGGGGCATCATGGGTGAGAAGCATCATACGCCTGTGGCGAACGATAGTCGGCTATCGTTACGCTGACGAGTCATGGAGCGTCGGCTGTATTTCCTGATCGGTGACCTGGTCAGCAACACCGGGGTCGGTGCCGCGGCCGCGCTGACGGTCGCCTTGTGCGTCAACGAGGCGTGGCCAATGCCGCTGGGCATGGTGGTGGGGATGCTCGCTGGCGATGTCGTGGCGCTCCCGGCCGCGGTCGGGCTCTCGATCCTCTTCGGAGCCATGGAGCTGATGCTGCCCGTCATGCTCTCCGGGATGCTGACCGGCATGGTCGTCGGCATGCGAGCCGCGAGCGGCCCTGTGTCGCCCGCTGCCGCGGCGGCGCTCGGAGCCGCGCTCGGCCTGGCGGCGCTGGCGGCCACCTACGGTCTCAACGCCTATGTGCTGGCGAAGTATCGCCGCGAGGAGGCGCGGCGCTGATGGACCTGGAGACGCAACGGAAATGGGACGGCGCCGTCGCTGGCTATGACCTGATGAACGGGTTCGGCCCCGAGCGACGCTGGGCACCCTGGAAACGTCGGCTGTTCTCGGCCATGGACGGCAACATCCTGTTCCTGGCGATCGGGACGGGACAGGACATCCAGTTCTTCCCACCGGGTCAACACATCACGGCCATCGATATCAGCCCGCGCATGCTCGAACAGGCGAGACCGCGGGCCGATCGCTACGACGGCGCACTCGAACTGCGGCATCTCGATGTGCATGATCTCGACTACCCGGATGCCACCTTCGACCAGGTGTTTACGTCATGCACGTTCTGTTCGGTGCCACGCCCTGTCGATGGTCTTCGTCGCTTGGCCCGGGTGCTCAAGCCCGGCGGCACCATCGGGATGTTCGAGCACACCGGGAGCCGGTTCTTCCCGTTCGGGCTGATGCTCGACCTCATGACACCGTTGACTCGCCGCTTCGGCCCGGAACTGAATCGGGATACGCCGGCAAACGTCCAACGGGCAGGCTTCGTGAATCTCTCGGTGGAGCCGGTCTATCTCGATGTGGTCAAGATCATCCGGGCTCGGCGGCCAGGGTAAGGGGGCGGCCTCCTCGGTCCGGCCGGGGGTCAGCGCGAGCGTCGCGGTCCCTCGGCGGGTCAGTCGTGCAGATACGCTCGGAGCCGGCGGGCGCCCTCGGCGACATGGTCGCGAAGCCGGTTGAGGACCGCCGTGAGCGGTGCCTCCTGCTCGTCCAGTTGCTGGAGCCCCTGCGCCGCGTCACGGGCATGAGCGGCAATCTGGCCTGGCGCGTCGCCCAGGTCAAGGTTGACGTCGATGTCGTTGCGACCCGCGGCAAAACCGAGTGCCCCGGCCAGCACCGCAATGCCCACGTATGTAATCAGTCGTCCGAGTCGCATGATTGCCCCCTGAACCGTCAGATCATCTATCGGTCGTTCATGTCCGTCCCGTCACCGGAAGGACGCGCGAACTGTGTCAGTCACACCGTAGCGCGGTCATGGGATCGACCCGCATCGTGCGGCGTGCCGGAATCAGGCACGCGACCAGGGCAGCACACAGCAGGACCAACGAGACGCCGAGGAAGGTGGAGGGGTCGGTGGGCGCGGTCTCGTAGAGCAGGCTGGACAAGACGCGGCTCAATGCAGCCGCCCCGGCCAAGCCCAGCACGAGACCCAGAACCACCATCGCCAGGCCTTGACGCACGACCATCGTCACCAGACTGGAGGGCGATGCGCCCAGGGCCAGACGCACCCCGAACTCGCGGGTTCGCTGACTCACCGATGTGGCAATGACACCGGCGATGCCGGTCACAGTAATCACCAGCGCCAACCCCGCGAACAGCACGAGGAGGATCATCGTCAACCGCCTGGTCGCCAGCGTGTCGTCAATCGTCGCTGCCAGGGTGCTGAAACGCTCGACCGGCTGCTCGGGGTCCACGGCATGGACGGCCTCGCGGACCTCGCTCGCCAGCGACAACGGATCCATGCGCGCCCGCACCAGAATCCGGGTGGCCCCTGGCACCTGCAGAAACGGCCGATAGAGGACGTCCGGCGGAGCACTCTCGAGCCCCTCGTGGCGCACGTCGCCGACCACGCCCACAATAGTGAGCCAGTCGTCGCCGCCGTTGAACGTCACGCGATGGCCGAGGGGGTCAGCCGCCGGCCAGTGGCGTTCGGCCAGCGAACGGCTGATGATCGCCACGCCAAGACCCGCATCATCATCACCGTTGGTGAAGGCTCGCCCAGCGAGTGTCGACACGCCGATGGTCTCGAAGTAGCGCGGGCTCGCGACCCGCACGTCGAGCCGGGGGCGCAGATTCGGGTCCTCCTGTTGCCGGCCCTCGATGTCGAACGCCTGCTGCTGCGCCGGTTGGCCGTCCAGCGGGACGTCGCTCGCGGCGGCCGCGGAGACGACGCCTGGCCGGCGTTCGATCCGGTCCAGCACGCCGGTGAACAGCTGCCGCTGGCTGTCGGGCGTGCGGTACTTGGACCAGTTCGGAAATACCTCCGCCGTCAGCACGTTCTCTGGATCGAATCCAGGGTCGACCTGCTGCAGCTTGTAAAAGCTCGCGAGCAGGAGTCCGGCCCCGATCAGCAACATGGAGGACACGGCAACTTGCGACACGGTCAGCACCTGGCGAAAACGCTGCTGGCCAGCCGTGTCGGTGCTCTGACCGCTCCCTTCCTTCAACGCCGTGGACGTGCCGCGTCCAACCGACAGGGCCGGGACGAGTCCACAAGCGAGACCGGTGACCACGGACACCACGAAGGTAAAAACGAGCACCCACCCGTCGAGTGCAATTTGGCTGGTGCGCGGTGTCAGCAGCGCGGCGAATGACACCAGCAAGTCGAGCCCGGCCCACGCCAGGAGCAGCCCGAGCGCTCCACCGCCAAGCCCCAGCAGGGTCGTCTCGGTCAGCAGCTGGATCAGAATGCGGCCGCGGCCCGCCCCGAGGGCCGAGCGCAGTGCCAGCTCACGCTGGCGCCCGGCCATTCGGGCCAGAGTCAGGTTGGCGACGTTGGCGCACGCGATGAGGAGTACGAGGCCAGTCGTGCTGAGCAGAATCAACAGCATGGGCCGGGCGTTCCCGGTCAACTCTTCGGCAAGCGGCGTAGTGACGGCGGTATAGCCGGAACCCGGTTCATACACCTCTGGAAAGTCCCGCTCCAGCCGCCCCGCGACGGTAGCCAGGTCAGACCCGAACTGCTGGGTCCCGATACCGTCCCGCAGCCGGCCGAAGGCGACCATGCCCCGGAACGCGGTCCGGTCTTCGTGCATCCGCGCTTCGCCACGCGCGCGAAATGGGCAGGCGGATGTTGGCATGTAGACGTCGTTCTCGCGTGGATACTGCGGAATCGGCGGAAGCACGCCAACGACCGTGTGCGGACGATCGTTCATCTCGAACACGGCGCCGAGGATGTCAGGGTCGCCACCGAAGCGCTGCTGCCAATACGGGTAACTCAGCACCAGCACCGCCTCCGACCCCAGGTCGTCGTCCGTGTCGACAAAGGCACGACCGAGGACCGGTTGGACGCCCAGCACATCGAAGAAGTTGGCCGAGACGACGCCCGTCAAGACGCGGTCCGGTTCACCCCGGTTGAGCAACGTGAACGACATCCCGTGGTACTCGACGAACCCGTCCACACTTTCGAGCTGATCCCGGTAGTCGATGATCTCCTTCACCGAGAACGGGATGTCGTCCGCACCGGCACCCGGAGCCTGCTGCCGGGCGAGCACCAGTTCGTGTCCATCCTGGTACGGCAGCGGTTGAAGCAGTACCCCGTTGACGACACTGAAAATGGCGGTATTGGCCCCAATGCCCAGCGCCAGCGTGGCGACGACCAGCAGGCTGTAGCCGGGATGGTGCCAGAGCGCACGGGTCCCGTAGCGGATGTCTCGGAGGATGGTCTCCATCAGCCGAGGTTGATCTGTCTCACGCGGTTGGGTACGGGCCATGCGTGATTATGGGCTCCTCGCCAACGGAGAACAACGCCCGCGGTGCCCGTCGCCGCGCCCGATCACGAGCGAAAGGGACGGGCGTTTCGGCTGGCGCCGTGTAAGGATCACCAGATGTCACGAGGGGAGCGGTGGTTGGTGACGGTGTGCGGGCTGGTGCAGATCCTCGTGCTGGCCAGTCCATTCGTAGCCGCCCAACCGGTTGATCAGGCCACACTCGCCGCGATACGCGCCGAAGGCCTGGCGCGTTCGCAGGTCATGGATCACATCAGCTGGCTGAGTGACGTGTATGGCCCGCGGGTGACCGGGACCCCCGCGATCGAGGACGCGCGCCGTTGGGCCACCCAGCAACTCCAAGCCTGGCGATTGAGCAATGTGCACGAGGAGCGCTTCGCGTTCGGACGAGGCTGGTCGCTCCGACGGTTCCACGCGCACATGACCGCGCCTCAGGTGATGCCCTTGATCGGGTATCCCAAGTCCTGGTCGTCGAGCACGGCGGGTACGGTGACCGCCGAGGTCGTGCGGACCGACATTAGAACCCCGGCCGATCTGGACACCTATCGGGGTACGTTGCGCGGAAAAATCGTCCTGCGTCAACCGGCCCGCGACGTGCCGCTATTGGAGGGTGACGTGGTCCTGCGCATGAGCGACGCACAACTCCGCGAAGCCGCACAGCGGCCGCTGCCGCCGGTGGCGGTCGAGTCGCGCCCGGAGGGGCCCCCGTTCGAGCCGGTCCTGCAGCAGTTCTACCTGACGGAAGGCGTGGTCGCCGTCCTCGATCGGGGAATCGAGGAGGTGATGGTGGACGCCGGTTCTGAATTGCCCTACCAGACCCAGCGCACGGACGGGGGCACCATCTTCGTCGGCCAGGGGGGGTCACGCCACGAAGACGCCGGGAGTCTGGTGCCAGCGGTCACCCTGGCGGTCGAACACTACAACCGCATGGTCCGCATTCTCGACAAAGGACTGTCAGTACAGGTGGAGCTGCTTATCGACGCTGAATTCCATCCGGAGACCACCGCCGCCGGCGGGATGAATGCGTTCAATCTGCTGGCTGAGATTCCCGGCACCGATCTGGTGGAGGAGGTGGTGATGATTGGCGCACACTTCGACACCACCCATGCGAGCACCGGGGCGACGGACAATGCGGCCGGCGTGGCGGCGATGATGGAAGCCATGCGTCTGTTGCAGGTCGTCGGGGCGCGCCCGCGCCGAACCATCCGACTCGCGTTGTGGGGCGCGGAAGAGCAGGGCCTGCTGGGGTCAGGCGAGTATGTCCGGCGCCACTTCGGTGACCGGGCCACCATGACGCTCACGCCGGCGCATGACAAGCTGTCGGCGTACTTCAACCTCGACAACGGCGCCGGTCGGCTACGGGGCATCTGGTTGCAGGACAACGATGCGGTGGCGCCAATTTTCAAGGACTGGCTGCCGTCGTTGAGCGACCTCGGTGTCACAACGCTGGGGCCGAGACGGGTCGCGGGCACCGACCACGTCCCCTTCGACGCCATCGGACTGCCGGCGTTCCAGTTCATGCAGGACCGATTGGAGTACAACTCGCGCACGCATCACTCCAACATGGATGTCGTGGACCGGGTGCCGCCCGATGATGTGATTCAAATGGCCATCGTCGCGGCCACGTTCGCCTACAACACCGCCATGCGGGACGAACGTTTGCCTCGTAAGCCGCTACCGCGCGTCGAGCCCTAACGCCGCCTCATGCCTCCTCGGTTCTTCTACGGGTGGACCATCGTGCTCGTGGCCGGACTCTGCTATGGGTTCGGGATGTCGCCCATGTACTACAGCTGGAGCATGTTCGCGCCCCGGCTGGTCGGTGACCTGGGCGTCGACCGCGGCGACATCGGCGGGGTCTTCGGACTGTTCAACATGCTGTATCAGTTCGTGGGCGTGGGTGTCGCGGTGGCCATCGTGCGTCTCGGGTTGCGCCGCGTCATGGCGGCTGGATTTCTGGTCACGGCGGCCGGGTTGCTCCTGCTCAGCCAGGCAGAAACGGTCCGGGACTGCTACGTCGGGTTCTCCATTCTGGGAGGCATCGGGATCGGATGCTCGACGATCGTGCCAGCGCAGACGTTGGGTCAGAACTGGTTTCTGCGGCGACGTGCGCTGGTGATCGGGGTCATCTTCGCGTTTGGCGGCATCGTGGGTCGGCTTGTCGCGCCAGCTGATACGTGGCTGCTCGAGCACTACGACTGGCGAACCGGGTGGATGGTCATTGCCGCCATCTCGACCGCCCTGGCGGTCGTGGCCGGCGTCTTCGTACGTGAGACCCCAGAAACCGTCGGTCAGTCGCGCGATGGGGCGCAGCCACAGGATGCCTCAGCGAGCGGCGTCAGCGCGCTCGCTGCGGTGGCGGACCAGTGGACCGCGGCCCAGGCGATCCGCACGCCGCAGTTCGCGCTGATGCTCGTCCCGGGCGTGGCCTACGCCGTGCCGTTCAATACCGCGGTCGCGCACCTCACCCTCCATCTGTCCGATCTGGGGCACGCCGAGACGGCGGCCATCGGTCTCGTCGGGACCATGGCGCTGGTGTCCATCGGGGGACGCTTGATCGGCGCGGTCGGCGACTGGATCTCGCCGCAGTGGGCGCTGGCGGTCGCCTTGGCCCTCGAGGGCCTCGGCGCCGGCGGGCTGCTGCTGGCGGCGGATGCGACGCTCGCGTTGGCGGCCGTGTCGTTGATCGGGCTCGGGTTCGGCCTGGCCTACACCAGTATTCCGGTCGTCTTCTCCCACTTCTTCGGTCGGCGGGCATTCTCGGTCACGGCCGGGATTCGGATGACCATGACCGGACTCTTCGCCGGTCTCGGCCCGTGGCTGGCCGGACTCGCGTTTGACGCCACCGACAGCTACGCCATGCCGTTCATCGGATTGATGCTCCTCGGCGTAGCCGGCGCGGTGTGCGCGGCCGTGATGCGCCATCCGGGCGCGCCCCCGCTCAGCACTGCAGCTGAGGTAAGCTGACGGGACGGCGCCCCCGCGCCGCGCCCCGAATCTGGGGAGCGGTTCCTCGGGTCAAAGGAGACGGAATGACGACACGCATGTGGATCGGCGTCCTCGGTCTGGTGCCGGCGCTGGTCGCTGGGTGCGGTGGCAGCGCGTCGGGGCCGGCGCCATCGACACAACCAATCGAAGAGCGGGCCGGCGCCCGGGACGTGCAGGCCAGTGGGAACGAGCTGCCGATCATTGCGCCCGACGACGTGCAGAAGAGCCAGAGCGGCGCCGTCTTCCAACGGGTGGCCAACACGGACATCGAGGTGGTGTACGACCGCCCCGTGGCCCGTGGCCGCGAGCTCTTTGGCGGCATCGTGGCCTTGGACGAGGTGTGGAATCCCGGCGCGAACGATGCAACCGCCGTCTCGTTCAGTCGGGACGTGACCGTCAACGGGGAAGCCTTGGCCGCCGGTCGCTATTCACTCTGGGCTATCCCGGGCGCCACCGATTGGACGGTCATTTTCAGCACCGCCGCCGACGTGTATCACACGCCCTACCCGGGCGAAGAACACGACGCCCTGCGTCTCCAGATCGCTCCACGCCGCGGAGACCACATCGAGACCCTCGCGTACTACTTTCCAATGGTCGAAGGGAAGGACACAGAGTTGCGTCTGCACTGGGGCGACACCATCGTCCCGATGATGATTACCGTCCCGTAGGGCCAGCCCGTGACGTCCGAGACACGACACCCGGTGAACACCAGGCACGTCACCCGACGCGGTTTCCTCCGTTCATCGGCGGCCGGGGGCGCGCTGGCCATCGCGGGGCCGCTCGCGTGTGCCCCGACCGAAGGACCTGAGCCGGACGGCGAGGGCGCGGCAGCTCCCATTGCGCCAGTCGAGGACTTCCCACTGGAGGAAATCACCATCGACGCGCTCCAGGAGGCGATGGAGAGCGGCGAGTGGACCGCCCGGTCGGTCACAGAGGCCTATCTGGCACGGATCGCGCAGCTCAACCTCGAGGGCCCGTCCTTACGAGCCGTCATCGAAACCAATCCGGACGTGCTGGTGATGGCCGCCGAGCTGGACCGCCAACGGCAGGCGACAGGACCACGGGGACCCCTGCACGGGGTTCCGATTGTGCTGAAGGACAACATCGACACCGGCGACCGGATGACCACCACGGCCGGGTCTCACGCCCTCGCCGGTTGGGTGTCGCCATTGGACTCCGGGGTGGCGGCCCGGCTGCGGCGGGCGGGCGCCGTGCTGCTCGCCAAGGCCAACCTCCGCGAGTGGGCGAATTTCCGGTCCACCCGATCGTCAAGCGGCTGGAGTGGCCGCGGTGGGCAATGCCGCAATCCCTACGTCCTCGACCGCAACCCATGCGGGTCCAGTTCCGGGTCTGGGGTCGCCGTGTCGGCCAACCTCGCCGCGGTGGCCATTGGCACTGAGACGGACGGATCCATCGTATGCCCCTCGTCGGCCAACGGCGTGGTCGGGATCAAGCCGACGGTGGGATTGGTCAGTCGCGTCGGCATCATCCCGATCTCACACACCCAGGACACCGCCGGACCGATGGCCCGCACGGTGCGAGACGCCGCGCTGGTGCTGGGTGTTCTGGCCGGAACGGATCCGAATGACCCGGCCACGGCCGACAGCGACCGCCTGGGCCTCACGGACTACACACCGTTTCTCGAATCCGACGGATTGCGCGGCATGCGCATTGGCGTGGCGCGCAGCTTTCTCGGCTTCCACGACGCCGTGGATCAGGTCATGGAATCCGCCCTCGAGGCGATGCGGGCGGCCGGCGCGGTCATCGTCGACCCGGTGGACCTGCGGACCTCCCGGCCAGCGCCGGGCGGGTTCAGCAATCTCGGGGCAGCGGAAGCCGAGGTGCTGTTGTACGAGTTCAAGGCCGGTCTGAACGCCTATCTCGCTGTGCGGGGCCCCAGCGCAGAAGTCCGCTCACTGGCAGACCTCATCGCGTTCAACGAGCGGAATGCCGACACCGAGATGCCCTACTTCGGACAGGAACGGCTGATCGAAGCCGAGTCAAAGGGACCGCTCACCGATGAACGGTATCTGGCCGCACTCGCCGCCTCGAGCCATCTTTCGCGGGCCGAGGGCATCGATCGAACGATGGATGCGCATCGGCTCGACGCCATCGTCGGTCCGACGGGAGGGCCCGCCTGGGTGACGGACCTCGTCAACGGCGACCACTTTGGCGGCAGTAGTTCGCAGTACCCGGCCGCAGCCGGCTATCCCAGCATCAGTGTCCCCGCGGGCAACATCCACGGGCTCCCGGTTGGTGTCTCGTTCTTTGGACGCGCCTGGTCCGAACCCACGCTGATCCGTATCGCCTACGGGTTCGAACAGACCACGCAGGCCCGCCTCGTCCCGCGCTTCCTCCCGACACTCGCCTAGTGCTCACCGGCCCAAGAAGCTCCTGAGAACCGTCTTCAGGCGCCAAGCCCTGCGATTGCCTGTCTGACCTCGGCGTTGTCGGGCAGGGTCGGGATGTCGTAGACCTTGGCAATGGCGATCTTCCCGGACTTGTCGACAACAATGATTGCCCGCTCCGAGATGCCGCCGTCTCGGAGGACGCCGTAGGCTTCGGCGACCCCGCCATGGGGGTGGAAGTCGCTCAACAGGTCGAAATTGATGCCACCGAGCAGCTTGGCCCACTCAATCTTGGCCGGCACCGCGTCAACACTGAGACCGAGCACGTGGGTCTCATGCTCGTCGAACCACGACTTGTCCTTCTCGTAGTTCTGCATCTGCGTCGCACACACCGGGGTGAACGCCAATGGGTGAAATGCGACAACGACGTGCTTCTGGCCGGCAAAACGGGAGAGCCGGACTTTTCCGCCGCGGTGACTCGGTAATTCGAAATCGGGGGCGGTGTCTCCTACCCGCAGACTCATGTGGGTCCTCCAGCGGCCCTGAAAGGCCTTGCTACGACGGCGATGGCTCGCCGGGTGGGTGTTCGGCGGCCCTGACGGGGCCTGGCGACGACGGCGGTTCTGCGCCGGGTGTTCGACGGTCAGATTGTCCGTCATTCGCGGAACACGGTCGAGTCCCGTTCGGTGCGCGGTTGCGTCCCATCGGCCGCTCACGTACGCTGCTACTAGCCGGCAGCACATCTCCCGCTGGACGGTGTGAGGTCATACATGCCCACCAGGTTCATCTTCCTGCTCGTCTTCGTCGTGCTGTTCATCGTCGTGCCGGCGGGCGTGGAACTGCTGACCGCGTGGTTCTGGTTTGACGAGGTCAACTTCACGGACATCTTCATCCGCAGCCTGAGCGCGAAAGCCGTCATGGGCGCGGTGGTGTTCCTGGTCGCGTTCGGGGTGCTTGCCGCCAACCTGCGGTTGGCACTTGGTCGTGTCAATCGGCCCTACCTGCTCTTCCCAGGTGGCGGCGATATTCCCCCTATTTCTCTGAATAGATCGCAACTGCAGCGGCTCGGCACCGGCGTGGCGGCGTTGGCGGCGCTGTTCCTGGGGATCTTTGCGTCGAACGAGTGGCTGACCTGGCTGCAGTTTCAACATGCGACACCGTTCGGGCAGACCGACCCACTCTTCGGGCGGGATGTCAGCTTCTACGTGTTCACGATGCCATTCCTGGACCTGGCGCGATACCTGGCGCTGGCGGTGGTGGTGCTGTCCCTCCTTGCATCGGCCGCCGCCTACGTCGTCGCTGGCACGCTCGCGCTGGACCCCATCCGGGGGCCGGCGGTCGGTGATGACGCGCGCCGCCATCTGGGGCTCCTGATCGCCGGCGTGTTCCTGTTGCTCGCCTGGGGCGCCTATATGGACGTACCCCGGATCTTGACCACGCCAGCCGGCATCATCCACGGTGCCTCGTATGTTGATGTCGCGTTGCGCATCCCGGCGCTGCGGGCTTTGCTGGTGGTCACGGTCATCGGCGCCGGGCTCAGCGTGCTCACGGCGATGACGTCGCGAAACACGCCGCTCGTTGCCGCCGTTGGCCTGTACGCACTGGTCACCGTAGGCGTCAACGTGGGAGCCGTCGCCGTGCAGCGACTGATCGTCACTCCGGATGAACAACAGCGGGAAGCGCCCTACATCGTCCGCAACATCGAGGCGACCCGCCAGGCGTTCGGCCTGGAAACGATCGATGCCCGAGAGTTGTCTGGGGACGCCACCCTGACGGCGGCCGACATCGACAACAACACGGAGACGATCAACAACGTCCGGTTGTGGGACCACGGGCCGCTGCTGGACACGTTCGGACAGCTCCAGGAAATTCGCACCTACTACGACTTTGTCTCGGTCGACAACGACCGCTATCTCATTGATGGCGAGTATCGGCAAATCATGCTGTCCAGCCGTGAGCTGAACTCGGACAGCCTGCCCAACCGGTCGTGGGTCAACGAGCACCTGCAATACACCCACGGGTTCGGTGTCGCCATGGGTCCAGTGAATCAGGTCACCGAAGAAGGGTTGCCGGTGCTGTTCATCCAGGACCTGCCACCCACCTCTTCCGTGGATCTGCCGGTCGATCAGCCCAGCGTGTACTTCGGCGAGCTGACCAGCGGCTACGTCATCGTCAATACCGACACCGACGAATTTCACTATCCGGAAGGAGACGACAACGTCTCGACCCGCTATGACGGGACCGGGGGAGTGGCCCTGTCGTCGTTGGTGCGGCAGTTGCTGTTCGCGATCCGCTTCCGGGACTATGAGATTCTCCTCGCGAGTCAGTTGGGCAACGACAGCCGCATTCTGTATCACCGGAACATCATCGACCGTGTGACGACCATCGCACCGTTTCTGCAATACGACGGCGACCCCTACCTGGTCATCTCTGAGGGGCGTCTGGTGTGGATGCTGGATGCCTACACCATCAGCGATCGGTATCCGTACGCCACACCGGCGACGAACGGGATCAACTACATCCGAAACTCGGTGAAGATCGTTATCGACGCCTACGACGGGACGACGACGTTCTACCTGGCGGACGCAACCGAGCCGATGGCCAAGACGCTCCAAGCCATCTTCCCCGGCTTCCTCCATCCGCTCGACGAGATGTCGGACGACCTGCGGGCCCACATCCGGTACCCAGAAGGGCTGTTCTCGCTACAGACCGCCATCTACTCGACCTACCACATGACCAACCCGGAGGTGTTCTACAACCGGGAGGACCAGTGGGAAGTGCCGGTCATCGACAACGAACAGTTGCAGCCGTACTACACGATCATGCGACTGCCGGGCGAGTCGGAGGCCGAGTTCATCCAGATGCTGCCGTTCACCCCCCGCGGGAAGAACAACCTGGCGGCCTGGATGGTGGCCCGCAGCGACGGGGACCATTACGGCAAGATGCTGGTGTTCCAGTTCCCGAAACAGAAGGTCATCTTCGGTCCCAGCCAGATCGTGGCCCGCATCAACCAGGATCAGGAAATTTCGCCGCAAATCACCTTGTGGAACCAGCAGGGATCGGAGGTCATCCAGGGCACGCTCCTCGTGATCCCGATCGAAGAGGCGCTCCTCTACGTGCGACCGTTGTATCTGCGGGCCGACGGCGGACGCATCCCTGAACTGAAGTTCGTCATCGTCGCGTATCAAAACCAGATCGTCATGGAAGAGACGCTGGAGCTGGCCTTGAATCGTCTGTTTGGTGACAGCCCGTCGCCGGGCAGCTTGCCCGCGGGCGCGATCCTGGCTGCCGCAGAGCTACCGGACGAGACTGGCGCCGCGCCTCCCCTGGCCCCTGGCATAGCCACCAACCCGCTCGTCACGGCAGCCACCGCCCACTACCGTCGGGCGCTGGACGCCCAACGCCAAGGCAATTGGGCGGAGTACGGGGACGAAATCGAACAGCTCGGCGCCGTCCTCGAACGGCTGGAAGCAAGCCAGGACTAGACGTCGGCGCGCGCACCGATGTTACGCTTGATGTTTCTGATTTCACGCTCGCCCTCACGGACGGCGCGGGGCATCGCGCACCGGGGCTGGCTATGCGCACAAGGGAGAGAGAAATGCAGGTGAGACAACTCGCCGTTCTGTTCGGCCTGACCGCCATCACCGCCGCGTGTGGCGCTGAACCGGCACCGGAGCCTGTGGCCCTGACGCCTGGGCTGCAGGCGTTTGTGGGCGGTCGCATCATCGACGGCACCGGCGCCGCCCCGATCGAGAACGGGGTACTGGTGGTGCGCAGTGGGCGCATCGAGGCCGTCGGCAGCAGCGACGCCGTGGCTGTTCCGGCCGACGCGGAACAGATCGACGTCAGCGGGCGGACCCTCATGCCAGGGATGATCAACGCCCACGGCCACATCAATAACGTTCAGGGGCTCGACCAGGTCGACTACACGGAGGCCCAGGTCGAGCGTCAACTCGGGCTCTACGCGCGGTACGGCGTCACCACGGTGTTCAGCTTGGGCGGCGACGGGCCCGAGAGCATGACCGTGCGAGACCGCCAGAACTCTGAGGACCTGGACCGGGCCCGCATCTACGTTGCGGGCAACATCGTGCTCGGGCCGACACCGGAAGAGGCCCGGGAGCAAGTGAACGAGGTGGCCAAGAGCGGAGCGGACGTCGTCAAGATCCGGGTCGACGACAACCTGGGCTCGACCGCCAAGATGACCGAGGAGACCTATCAGGCCGTCATCGAGGCGTCGCACGAGCACGGACTCAAGCTGGCGGCGCACATGTACTACCTCGAAGACGCGAAAGGGCTCCTTGAGGCCGGCGCCGACCTCCTCGCCCACAGCGTCCGAGATGCCGAGGTCGATGACGATCTGGTGAAGCTGCTTCGGGACACTGGCGTCTGCTACTGTCCGACGCTCATGCGCGAGGTGTCGACGTTCGCCTACGAGTCGCGACCGGACTGGTTCGACGACGAGTTCTTCTCGAAAGAGGTAGACCCAGGGGTCATCGCCGCGCTCGACTCAGAAGAGTGGCGCGAACGGTCCAGCAGCCCCAGCGCCCAGACCTACAAGGCGCAGCTCGAAGTGGCCAAGGCCAACCTCAAGACGTTGTCCGACGCGGGCATCCCGATTGCCATGGGCACCGACACCGGACCGGCCGCGCGGTTCCAGGGCTATTTCGAGCACGGCGAGCTGGCCCTGATGGTCGAAGCTGGGCTGACCCCGATGCAGGCCATCGTCGCCTCAACCTCCATGGCCGCCCAATGCATGGAGGTCTACGCGGACCTGGGATCCCTCGAGGCCGGCAAATGGGCGGACTTCCTGGTGCTGGCCGCCAATCCGCTCGACGACATCACAAACACGAAGTCCCTTGAGACGGTATACATCGCCGGCAACGTCGTACCAGGCGCGTAGACAGAGACGCGCACGCAACACGCGATGCTCGCGGGAGAACGCCCGCGGACGAAAGTGAGGACACAGATGACCTTTCGACCCTACGTTTCGTTTGTGGCGCTCGCGCTGATGGCCGGTGCGCCGACTCTTGGGTCTGCTCAGTCCTGGGACCCGCCGCGGCTGGCAGACGGGCAGCCGGACATCAACGGTATGTGGAACAACGTCGGGTCGTCACACGTGCCGCTCGAGTTACCGGAAGAGCTGGCTGGCAAGACATTGACCGAAGCAGAACGGCTGGAGTTGTTCACCTCCCTATCTGATCGCGCCAAGGCCCAAACGTGGGAAGGCCACGCCGCCAGCCGCGGTGTAGGCGCCTATGCGAACTACTGGTTCGACTGGTTCTGGGAAGAGCCGGTAGCCGGCCAGGCCCCCGCGTTGGTCGTGCACCCGCCTGATGGTCAGGTGCCGAACATGACGGAGCTCGCCCGCGACAGCGTGCGGTACTACGAGGACCACCTGCACGACGAAGCCGCAACCATGGAGGCGGGCGACCGCTGCGTCTCCCGTGGCGTCTTCGGGTTGATGATGCCGACCGCCTACAACAACGGCAAACTGTTCGTGCAGTCTGAGGGCCACCTCGTGATTCACAGCGAGATGATCCACAACGCGCGGATCATCCCCATCGACGCAGGTCCCCACCCGCATGCCAAGGTCACGCAGTGGGAAGGGGCTCCCCGCGGTCATTGGGAAGGCAACACGCTGATTGTCGAGTCGACCAACTTCAAGGCGGTTGGCAACCTGCGGGCTCCCGGGTCGCGCGCGCCCCAGCACGAAGGGCGCCGGATGGTGGAACGGTTCACGTTCGCCGACGAGAACACCTTGAACTACTCGCTCACCGTCGACGACCCCCAGACCTACGCGGAACCGTGGACCGTCGCCTTCCCCTACAAGCGGGACAACAACTACCAGCAGTTCGAGTACGCCTGCCACGAAGGCAACTGGGCGGTGCCCAACTCGCTCAGCGGCGAGCGGGCCCTGGAGAGCGCGAGACAATGACGGATCGGCGCACGGCCTCCCGGCCTCTCGAAGTGCTCGTCGCGTCGCTGACGGCCTGTGCGCTGGTCGCCGGACTGTCCGGGTCCGCCCTTGGGCAGTCCGGCTCCACGGACTGGACGAGCCAGAACCTCAATCTCGATAACAACCGGTTCGCCCCGCTGGACGAGATCAATACGGCCAACGTCGGCCGTTTGGTCCCGCGGTGGACCTACGAAACCGGAGCTGCAGACAACATCGCGCAGGCCACACCACTGGTGGTGGACGGGGTGATGTATCTGCACTCGGTTTCGACGATGTTCGCGCTGGACGCGGCCACCGGCGAGGAACGCTGGACAGCCGTGCTCGATGCGGGCGACCCGGGCGGGAGTCCGGTCCGCGGACCGACATTCGTTGACGGAAGAATCTACGCGTACCGTGGCGCTGACCTCTACGCCCTCGACGGCGCCACCGGCGCACCCGTAGAGTCGTTCGGGAACCAAGGCGTGCTCAACGTCGTGAGCAACGCGCTGCAGCAGAAGTACCCCGACGACTACCCACCCAACCTGAATCCGGTCAGTATCGGTTACCGAATCACGACGCCGCCGGCGCACCATGCGGGCACGATGTATGTGGCGGCGGCGCTGTCGGAAGGCCATATTCCAGGCGGACTGGTCATCGCGACCGACTCGGACACGGGTGCCATCAAGTGGGTGTTCAATACCATCCCGCAAGGCCCGCAAGACGAGGGTTGGGAGATTGCGCGGGACACCTGGGGCGAGGGTGCCAGAGCCGGTGGGGGGATCTGGACCCAGCCGGCCATCGATGAAGAGCTCGGCCTGGTCTACATCAATGCCGGCAACCCGTCACCTGACTACGACGGCTCGGCCCGCCCCGGGATCAACCTCTTCAGCAACAGCACCATCGCGCTCGACCTGGAAACGGGTGCCCTGCGCTGGTACTACCAGGCCGTGCATCACGACCTGTGGGATTGGGACCATGTCACGGGTCCGGTGCTGTTCGACGTCACGGATGACGAGGGTCGGGTGATCAAGGGCGTCGCCGCGGCCGGCAAGAACTGCCTGTTCTACATGTGGAACCGCGAGACCGGCACACCGCTGCATGCGATGGTCGAAACGCGGGTGCCAACCGAAACGGATGTTCCGGGCGAACAGGTGTGGCCGACGCAGCCCATTCCGCACAATGCGGCGGGGGTGCCAATGGCGCCGCTGTGCGCCACCTTCGTCGAGCTCGACGACCCGGAGCTGGCGGCACGCTCGAGTCAGTTCTACAGCCCGTACTGGGTCACCAAGGAAGTTATCGTGCCGCATGGCGGCTCGAGCTTTGGCTCGCCCTCGTTCAGCCCGAACACCGGCTACGTCTATGTCACCGGGAAGAATGGCGCCATCTCGCTCGTGGTCAATCCCGTCGGCGACACGCTGGTGCCGGGCCCCGACTCGCGGGGACACACGGACAGCTTCTCCTCCATCGACAGGCTCAGCGAAGCGTTCCCCCCCACGGTCACCGTGTCGGCCTATGACCCGGTCACCGGGGAGCAACCGTGGCAGGCCGTGCTCCCGGCCCAGACCGCCATCGGCGCAAGCGGCAACATGGTGACCGCCGGCAACCTCGTGTTTCAGGGGGTTGAAGATGGCGGGTTCTACGCCCTCAACGCGAAAACGGGCGAAGAACTCTACCGATACGCCGCCCCGCGGCCGATCCGCTCCAGTCCGATGACCTACCAGGTCAACGGCAAGCAATATGTGGCGGTGGTCGCGACGAACCGCGTGATTGCCCTGGCGCTTCCGTAACCGTCGAGCCGCCCTGAGGGATCCGCTGACTTCAGGACCGACGACGGTGCGGACACGATGAGAACTCGTCTGACCACTGTGTGCCTGTTCGGCCTGGTGTGTGCCTTCGGTGCCTGCCACGCCTCAGCCCAGACCACCGTGGAGTGGGTGGTCGACGGGGAAACCCGCGAGGCCATCGTCTACGCGCCACCTGCCGCCTCCGGAGGCCGGCCGGTTCCCCTGGTGCTGGCGTTCCACGGGTTCGGCGACAACATGCAGAACTTCCAGGGCGTCAACCTCCAAGGCGCCTGGCCCGCCGCGGTCGTCGTCTATTTGCAGGGGCTTGAACGACGCCAGGGGCTCTTGGGCTGGCAAGTGGAACAGGGCACGACCGGCGACCGGGACCTGAAACTCGTGGACGTGGCGCTGGCCGCGCTGCGCAACGACTACAACATCGACGACGACCGCATCTACGCCACCGGCTTCTCGAACGGCGGCATGTTCACGTACCTGCTCTGGGCTGAGCGGCCACATGTGTTTGCCGCGTACGCCCCGGTGGCGGCCAGCTTTCGGAACTCGGCGCAGCCAACCACGCCACGGCCGATCTTGCACGTCGCTGGCCAAGCGGACCGGCAGGTGTCGTTCGTGGATCAGCAGGCCGCGATCGACATCGCAGTAGCCGTCAATGGCGTCGGTGCCCTGGCAGCCCCGTGTGGCGACGGCTGCACGACGTACGGGCCCAACACACCATCCCCGGTCATGACGGTGATCCACCCCGGCGGCCACACCTACCCGCGACCCACCTCAGGGCAGATTGTGGCCTTCTTCCAGCATCACACCCGCGGCAGCCGATAGACCCGCATCGCGGTGTCGTGGAACATGGCCGCGCGCTCGTCGGCCGAGAACCCCGTCGTCAGCTTCTTGAACTGGTTCCAGAGCACCCGGTACGAACACGACAGTTTGTCCACCGGGAAGTTGCTTTCGAACATGCACCGGTCGGGGCCAAACTGATCGATGGTGTGCAGATACCAATCCCGATTGGCGGCGAGCAGGTCGTCGGACGTGGGCGGGCTGTCTCGCTCGTGCCAGCCGTACCCGTTCACGACCATCTGAATGCCGCCCACCTTCGCCACCACGTTGGGACAGGTGGCGAGCTCGGTCACCGCGGGCTTCCAGGCGGCGAAGACTTCGTCGCGCCTGCCCGCCCATGACCCGATCCCCATCGGCCCACCCAGGTGATTGAAGATGATGGTGGTGTCTGGAAAGGCCTTTGCGAGATCGGTCAGATCGGCGATATGGGTGTGGTACACCCACCCTTCGAACGACAAGCCGTAGGTCCGCAGGTGGGCATAGCCCCGACGAAAATCGGCGTCCAGCAAAATGTGTCGCGGCGCGTCCGCGGGCAGGTTCGGCACGACCGTCGAATCAGCCCACGCCGCCCGGTGGCGGATGCCACGGAACCGCTGCGGGCTGGCCGCGATTTGCGCTTCCAGTACCGCCGCCACGCGATCGCCCAAGCGCAGATCCGCACTACCCACGATGCCGGTTGCGGCGCGCATGTCGCCGTAGATACCGCTCGCGCTCATCGCCGCCACACCCTGGACGAACTCGGTCTCCCCGACGACTTTGAACTCCTCCGGTCCGTCGGCACGGTACATCGCGGTGCACTCGACGAACACGGTCTGCCGCACATTGTGGGTGCTGGTATCGGCCACCAAATCGTCCAGCAGATACCGATTGCCTGGTCGGTCCCACAGGTGGTGATGGGGGTCGATGATGGGGAGGTCCGGTTCGACCGCCGACTCTTCCGTCAGCGCAAGCCAGTCCTGCCGTTGGGCCCCACTCGCCGACCTCGGCGCCATACCGGGCAGGGCCGCGGCAGCCAACCCACCCACCGCGCATACCCCTGCGCGATTGAAGAAACTGCGGCGCGTGATGTCACTCATGCCATGTGTCCCCTGATGTCGACTGACGACGACCAGACTCGACGTCTCCGCCTGCCTGTCTGCATGTGACACTGTATACCGACTCAGGCTGACGCGGTCGGGTACCTCGCCGTAGAATGCACGGATGCATGATCGCACAGCCCCCGTTGCTCTCACGCTGCTCCTGACGCTGGCGGCCCCGGTCCGAGCCCAGCACGCGGAGATCGATCGGGAAGTCGATCGACTCACGGCACACATCACCGACATCCGCCGCCAGATTCACGAGCATCCTGAACTCGGCAATCGCGAAACCGAGACCGCCGCCCTTGTCGCCGACCACCTGCGCGAGCTGGGATTCGACGACATCCGGACCGGTGTCGCCCATACCGGGGTCGTAGCCGTTCTGCGGGGCGGCAAGCCTGGTCCCGTGGTAGCGGTGCGCGCGGACATGGACGCCCTCCCGGTGACGGAGGAGACGGACCTTCCGTTTCGGTCAACGGTACGGTCGACATACCTGGGCCAGGAGGTCGGGGTGATGCACGCCTGCGGGCACGATGTGCACACCGCGGTGCAGCTCGGTGTGGCCTCCATCCTCAAGTCGCTGCAGGACGAGCTGCCTGGCACCGTCGTGTTCCTGTTTCAACCTGCGGAGGAAGGGCCCCCGCCAGACGAAGAGGGCGGCGCCGCGTTGATGCTTGATGAGGGCGCGTTCGCGAACCCCCGTCCCGAGGCGGTATTCGGCCTGCATGCCAGCGCGCAGCTGCCGGTGGGTCAAGTCGCCTACACGCCGGGTGGCGCGCTGGCGGCGGTGGACCACTTCCGGGTGACCATCCAGGGACAGCAGTCCCACGGGGCGGCCCCGCATCTGGGCGTTGACCCGGTGGTCATGGCGGCCCAGGTGGTCTCGACTCTCCAGACCATCCGGTCACGCAACCTGTCACCGCTGGCGCCGAGCGTGGTGACGGTCGGCATGATTCGTGGTGGCACCCGATTCAACATCATTCCGGACGCGGTGTCGCTCGAGGGCACCGTCCGCACCTATGACCCGGCCGTGCAGGACATCGTTGAACGCCGGATGCGCGAGATTCTGGACGGCGTGACGCGGGCCGGCGGTGGGTCGTTCGCACTGGAGTACGACCGCATTACGCCGGTCACCATCAACGACCTCGACCTCACATCGCGGTCGGTCCCAAGCCTGGTGGCGGCGGTCGGTGCCGACAACGTACCGGTGGCCGACCCGTGGATGGCCGGAGAGGACTTCTCGCTGTTCGCGAACGAAGTGCCCGGATTCTTCTACATGCTGGGGACGCTGGCGCCGGGCACGACGTCTGGTGACCATCACTCCCCGACCTTCCGCGCTGACGACACGGCGGTCCCGGTCGGGATGCGCACCATGGCCTACACGCTGTGGGACTATCTCACCGCCGCCGCCGCCGCCCCATAACGTCGCGCTACTGCTGACCTCGCGCTTCGAGCGTGCGAGCGCCGCTCAGCGTGTTGATCATCGCGTGGTTGCCTTCGTGGCACGCGTATTCCCAGAGCTGGCCGGCGGTGACGCCGCGTGAGGCCTGGTCGGTGGTCATCGGGGCCGAGACGGTCCAGGGCTGGCTGAACACCTCGGGGTCCTCCATGGTGAAGGAGTAGTCGATCGCTTCGGGACCCACCCGGGTGAACCGCTCGACGAGACGGAGCGACGACCGCGACTTGCGCCACGGGGAACTCCAGAAGGCGTCCGGCTTGTCGACGAAGTTGATGGTCTCGACAACCAGCGTGTCGCCTTCCCAGTGCCCGCGTGCCTCACCGGTCCACTGCTCGATCCCGGTCAAGGGACGGTCGGTGGTCGGAATCACGCGCAGCTCGTGATACATCTCGTGCAACATGACCACCTCGCCCGGGGTCTGGAAGACCAGCAGGTTCATGTTGTACGGCTGCAGCGGCACCATGTTGGGCAGACCGTCCGTGAGGCACCGCTCACCCGTATCCATGTCGGTCCAGCTGTCGAACGGGCCCACACCGTAACGGGCCACCTCGCGGTCATAGACCGCTTCGGCTCCCGCCGCCCACGGGATGGTGCCGCCAGGCGGGTCGACAATCAACGAGGTCCGCCGGCTCTCGGTGATGACGCTGCCCGCGTCGAGCCAGACCTGGTTGTAGCCGCCGACAGTGCCCGCTTGGGCCGTGCCGTCGCTGGCCACGCGACTGTCGAGAGTCTGCTGCTCCAGCGCCGCCGCTTCTTCGTCGGTCAGCGCGGTCTTGTCCGCCAAACGTTCGGGACGCTCGAGGGGTGTGAGGGTGGCCGACGTCCACAGCCCTTGCAAGTCAGGCTCGCCCCACGGGGTTCGCGGCGACGACGGGCTCGACCCGGTGCCCTCCTGCCCGCTGGCGCCCACCGGCACCATGGCGACCACCACCGCAGCCGCAACCGCGCACCGCGCAAACAACCTTTGACTCATGGCACATCTCCCCACACCGCTGAACCGGACACGCTACCCCAACGTATTCCTGAGCGGGTCTCAAGGATACGACACTCGCGACACCGACGACCACTGTCAGGCGTCGGTGGTCGAACCGGTTGAGGCGTCCGACGCCCCCCCACCCGCAGCGTCCTCGAGCACTGTGATCAGAGCCGACAGATCATCTCGACCGCGCCCCCGGCCCATCAGACCGTTGACGAACTGCATGGTGACCGCGGCCGCCGGCAGAACCGCGCCACAGGCGTGGCCCAGGCTCAAGGCAATGTTCATGTCCTTGTGGTACAGCCGCGATTCGATGCCCGCGCGGAAATCGCGCGAGGCCATGCGCGAACCGAACAGGTCGAGCACCCGACTGGACGCCACGCCGCCCATCAAGACCCGCCGCACCTGTTCCACGTCGAGCCCACACCGCGCCGCCAGCGTCAACGCCTCGGCGGTGCCCTGCGCGGTCACCAACAACGCCAATTGATTGCAGGCCTTCGTCGTGTGTCCGGCACCCGATGGACCGAGGTGGATCACCGTCGTACCCAGCAGGTCGAACAGCGGCCGAGCCCGCTCGAACGCCGGCTCGGGCCCGCCAACCATGATGGTCAGCGATGCGTCGGCGGCGCCCTGAGGCCCTCCGGAGACCGGCGCATCAAGCATGTCGATGCCTGCAGCCGCCAGCGTTGTCGCCAGCGCCCGTGTCGCGCTGGGGTCGATGGTGCTCATGTCTATGACGAGCGAGCCAGGCCGCGCGCCGACCAGCAGACCCGCGCCCCGAACCTCTCCGCCAAGCAGGACCTCCTGCACGTCGCGCGTCCCGGTGACCATGGTGAAGATGACGTCGCTGTGTTCGGCCACCGCGGCCGGACTGTCATAGGCGGTCGCCCCCGCGTCGACAAGCGGTTGCGCCGCCTCTGCGCGCCGCGCGAACACGGCCATGGCGTGACCGCCCGCCAACAGGTTCAGCGCCATGTGGCGCCCCATCGTGCCAAGCCCGATGAAACCGAGTTGCATAGCTCAGACCTGACCAGACGCAGGGAATCCGGTGGACGCGGCGACGTCCGCGATCTGTTCGAGATGGCGTCGGGGCAGACCGGTGAGGTGCGCACGCTCCGCAGCACTGAGCGGCGTCGCCGCCGACGGATGGTTGGTCATACGCCGACTCCTCGTTTGGTCCAGTAGCGCTCCAGACCGAGCCAACACTGGTCCAGGGGTGCGGCCTTGTCGTAGCGCGCAACCGCGGTGTCTGACATGTGACGCTGCAGATAGTGGCGGAGGTCGGCGACAAACCGCGCCACGCGGGCGTCCGGTGCCGCATCGCGCTCCTCGTCGACGATGGCCCGCGCGAGACCGGCCAAGCCGTCGAGGTGTTCCAGGAGACTCGCCATGTGCGATGCGGGCTCCCCGTGCGGGCCGAAGTGAGTCAGGAACAGGGTGTCCGCCTGCCAATCACTAATCAGCGCGGCGCTGGCCTTCCAGACCTCGATGTCGATGTCCGGCGGCGGCGTCGGTGGCATGGCGAACAAATCAGGCCCGGTGCGGATGCCTGCCGTATCGCCCACGAACGCCACGCCGCTGGCCCGGTCGAAGTAACTGACATGGTGGGAGGCATGGCCAGGGGTATAGGCCACCACCAGATCGCGGTCGGCCACGCGTATCCGCTCGCCTCCAACCAGGGCATGGATGTTGTCCTGGGGAACCGGCAGGAACTCGCCCCATAACCGATCCATGTCATCACCGTAGAGCCGGGTCGCGCTGGTGATGAGCTTGGCCGGGTCTGCCATGTGGCGGGCGCCTCGCTCGTGCACGTAGACCTGGATCTCCGGGTTGTCGCGCACCAGGGTGCCTGTGGCACCGGCATGGTCCAAGTGAATGTGGGTCAGCAAGATCGCACGAACGTCGGCGAGGGTGATCCCCTGCTCGCTGAGCGCCGCGCGAAGCGTCTTGAGACAGGTGGAGGGCCCGGGGTCCACGAGCGCCACGCCTCCGGGACTGTGGAGGGCCGCCGTGGCAATAATTCTGGGCTTTCCGAGAAAATTCAGGTCGGCATAGGTGATGCCGCGCGCAATGGTCTGCATAGACGTGAAATCTTACTATGCGCGCGCGAACGTCAGCGTGACCCCGGCTTGACCTCATCGGGGGCTCCATAGTTTGATGAACTGAGCATGGCACCCGAACGGGAGACCGGCGACGGAGTCCTCGAGGAGACCCGACAGAAGACCAAGCAGCCGACCCTGTACAAGGTGCTGCTGCTGAACGACGACTACACCACGATGGAGTTCGTGATTCAGATTCTGGAAGGCATCTTCCACAAGACCCCGTCCGAGGCGTACCGCATCATGATGCAGGTCCATACGGAGGGACGCGGGATCTGTGGGGCCTACAACTACGACGTCGCAGAGACCAAGGTCGCCACGACGCAGGAGCTGGCCCAGAAGGCTGGCTTCCCGCTGCAAGCGACCCTCGAAGAGGAGTAACCCGGACGCCATGTTCAGCGCCGCCCTGGAGCTCATCCTGAACGTCGCCTACCGCGAGGCCGCGGCTCGGCGTCACACGCATCTGACGCTGGAGCACCTGCTCTACGCCTTGGCGCATGACCCCGAGGGTGAAAAGATTCTCGCGGCCTGCGGGGGCGACCTCCCCGCCTTGCGTCATGCCCTGGACGAGTTTCTCGGCACGCTTGAGCAGTTCCCCCGCACGTCCCGGGGACGGGAGCCGGACCAGACACTCGCATTTCAGCGTGTCTTGCAGAACGCGGTCCTGCACGTGCAAAGCGCAGGGAAAGGCGAGGTCCGCTTCGGCGATGTGCTCGCCGCCATTCTGCAGCAGCCCAACTCCTACGCAGCCGAATTACTGAAATCACAGGGCATCACCAGACTGGATGTGCTGAACTACATCTCGCATGGCATCGCCAAGGTGCCACCGGCGGGTCGCACGCGCGAGTCCGGCGAGCCAGCTGAGTCGGGTGCGGGTCGGGAGGGCTTTGCTGCGTCACGCGACCCGCTCACCGCGTTTGCGGTCAGCTTGACCGCTCGGGCAAGAGACGGCCGGCTGGACCCGCTGGTCGGCCGACAGCAGGAACTGCAGCGCACGCTGGAAATCCTCTGCCGCCGACGGAAGAACAATCCGGTGTTTGTCGGCGACGCGGGCGTCGGGAAAACCGCGCTGGCCGAAGGCCTGGCGACTCGGCTGCTCGACGACGACCTGCCACCGCGGTTGCGGGGCGCGGAGGTGTTCTCGCTGGACACCGCGGCCTTGCTCGCGGGCACACGTTTTCGGGGAGATTTCGAAGAGCGCTTCAAGGCCGTCATCGACGCGCTGGCGGCCCGCCCGAACCCTATTCTCTTCATTGATGAGGTGCACTCCACGGTTGGGGCCGGCGCAACGACCGGGGGCACCATGGACCTGGCGACCCTCATCAAGCCGGTACTCGTGGCAGGCGAGCTACGGGTCGTCGGCTCCACCACGTTCGACGAGTTCAAACACATCGAGCGGGACCGGGGACTGGCGCGGCGGCTCCAGCGGATTGTGATCGAGGAACCGACCGTGGATGAGACGGTTGAGATCTTGAAGGGGTTGCGGTCGCGATACGAGCAGCACCACACCGTCACCTACACCGACGGGGCGCTGAAAGCCGCGGCGAAGCTGGCCGCCCGGCACCTGCGCGATACCCGGCTTCCGGACAGCGCGATTGACGTGCTCGACGAAGCCGGCGCAAAGATCGCCGCGACCGCCCCGCGCCCGGCCGAGGCCGTAGCCGCGGAGCTGGTGACGGCTGGGGCCACGCTGGAGACAGAAGCGGCCGTCGGACTCGCGGACCTTGGGGTCGAGGACGCGGAGGAAGGCGCCCCGGAGCCAGTCCGTGTCACCACGGCGGAGATCGAGCAGGTCATCGCACGGATGGCCCGGATTCCGGCCAAACAGGCCTCCGTGACGGACAAGGAGCGGCTGCGCACGCTCGACGACGCCTTACGCCGAGTGGTCTTTGGCCAAAACGATGCCGTGTCGGCGGTGGTGACCGCCATCAAACGCGCCAGGGCGGGGCTCGGCCAACCGGAGCGCCCCGCCGGCTGTTTCCTGTTCACCGGACCGACCGGTGTCGGCAAGACCGAACTGGCCAAGCAGCTGGCGATTCATCTGGGGAACGAGTTCATTCGCTACGACATGAGCGAGTACATGGAGAAGCATGCCGTGGCCCGCTTGATCGGAGCGCCTCCGGGGTATGTGGGCTTCGAACAAGGGGGGCTGCTCGTCGACGCCGTCCGGTCCCACCCCTACGCGGTG
>SXOW01000498.1 GCA_005778315.1 Acidobacteriota bacterium | reverse complement strand
GCGGAGGTGTTCAGCTTCCACGGCACGAAGTTCCTGAACACGTTCGAAGGCGGAGCGGTCACGACCAACAATGCGGAACTGGCCGCGAAGATTCGACTGATGAAGAAGTTCGGATTCGCAGGTCTCGACAACGTGATCCAAGCCGGGACCAACGGAAAGATGAACGAGATCTCCGCGGCTATGGGACTTACGGGTCTCGATGACATGGACCGCGTGATTGCCCACAATCGAGAGAATCACCTGGTCTACAAGAAGGAGTTGGCCGGGCTGCGGGGAGGGCATCTGGTCCCCTATGACGGGGAGGAAAAGTGCAACTGGCAGTACGTCATCTTGGAGGTCGATGAGGCGCATGCAGGGATCTCTCGTGACGCGCTTATGTCAATCCTGCATGCGGAGAACATTATTGCGAGGCGATATTTTTTCCCCGGTTGCCATCGCATGGAACCGTATCGCTCTCTGCGTTCGGACGCTGAGGCGCACTTGCCGGCCACTGACCGATTGGCCAAGAGAGTGCTCTGCCTGCCGACCGGAACGGCGGTTGACGAGACCACGATCCGGCGAATCGTCGACGTTGTCAGGTTTTCGATTGAGCACGCATCTGAAATCGCCACTCAGTGCCCGCTTGCGTCACCTGAGTGAGCGTGCGTGCAGAGTCCTGCGCTTCGAACTCGGCGGGTGGGATGTCGCCGATCGGCCCGAGCAGCCGCCGATTATCGAACCAGTCGACCCACACGAGCGTGGCGACCTCGACCGCAGCCAGCGACGCGGACCCCCCACGCTTCAACCGCTTCCGCACTTTGCGTGGGCCCCAGACTTGGTGGTTCTCGTCCCAGACTCGTGATTCGCGTCCGCGGAGGCGACCATCGCCGCTACTTGGTCCTGTCGAGTGCCGCGTGGGAAGAAGCGGCGTCCAGGGTGACCTTGCGATAGAGTCGCGACGACCTGCGGGGAACTGGGTCGATTGGTTCGACCACCGAGAAGCCTCGATCCGATGCCCGAAGCGGCCCAACACGACCACCTGCCGCCGAAACGCCGGCAGGTGAGGTTCCTGGTTCTGGGCAACGCGGATTCCTTTGAATTCTACGGTTGGGCGTCCACGAGAACGGGGTCGCTCCCACGGGTAGGGTCACGGCCGTGTTGAAGGTGCTCAACGTCTGTGCCACAATCGTGCCTCGCGTGGGGGCCGGTGCAGGACCATTCGCGATCCAGAAGGCTTCGGTGTGTTGATTTGGCGTCGCCGTACCGACCCTCCAGTGCGGTAGGATCACGCGGAGCGTGATTCAGCTGCCCGTGCTCAGCATCCGCCCCAGTCTCCCAATGTTGCGACCTGTGACGATCCAAGACTTCGGTCCCTGCCGATTCGCTGAGAGGGCCGCCCGCCTGTGAAGGGTGAACTGCTCGTCTACACAGGTCTTCCAGGGAGCGGCAAGACCACGGCGCTCATCCAGGAGATGAAACGGCTGCAGAGTGTGGGGAAGCCGGTTGTGCTCTTCCTTTCCTCAGAGCATCCGGAGCTCACACGTCGGCGGAATGTCCGTCGAGGCGGCCTCATGGGCTCCCGGACGCCCGGACTGAGGTTTCCGATCGACCACGTCACTACCACCGGCGACGCGACGAAGATATTGCAAGAATTGTCGGCAGAGACCACAGCGGTCTTTGACGAGGCCCAGTTCTTCCGCCCGGAAATCGTCGATGCATGGCGGGTCGCCGCGAACCGCGGACTACGAATTTTGGTTGGATCCCCTTCGCCAGGTCAGATCCAGGCGTTGAGCGAGTCGGAGGCTAGGGTTGAAGTACTCAGCGTGGAATGTGCACTCTGTGGCCGAACAGCCAGCCGGGTGACGTATCTCACCAGCCTGATTCATCCCGAGCACCGGTGCGAGCCTTGTTTCCGCGCGGAGTTCACGAGCCGCCTTGATGAGCTCTTGGACGAGGTGCTGATCGCCGAACCGTTCCCGGGCGAGAAGAGAACATACCAACCGTTCCACGGGGTCGACATGCCTGGCTGGAAGGTGGTGCGGCCAGACTCGCAAGCGCGGCTGGACATTCTGCTGGAGGCCATCGGCCGGGTGCCGACCTCGGGGCCGCAGTCTGGGATCCCGGCGGTGAGCACGTATCTGGACCTCGGCTCCTGCATGGGCTTCTTCTGTGACGCGATGACAGCCCGTGGCTTCCGCTCGACGGGTGTCGATGTGACGCCGCGTTTCATCGATTGGGCGAAGCGGGTCGCGTTGCTGAAAGGTCAGAGCATCGAGTACCACGCCGAAGATGCGGCCGCGTTCCTCGGCCGGACGCAGGGCGTATACGATGTGACCTCCAGTTTTGCGACTATTCAGTGGGTCATGGCGCAGAAGGGCTACGAGGTCGGAGTGGGTTGCCTGGAGCAGCTCTTTCGAAAGACCAAGCGCGTCTGCATTCTCGAGCTCGGCTACTCGGCCGAGGACGCCTATCGCGAGAAACTCGCAGGGATGCCAGAGCCTATCGACCGCGAATGGGTCGTTCGCACGATGTCGAAGCTCGGAGGCTTTGCCAGCGTGGAAGTGCAGCCGGCCGGCTCGAACGGGATCTGGCGAGATCTGTTCGTGGGGTTCAAGGAGGCGCCCGGTCACCGTCCCTTTCGCGTTGACTTCGATAGCCCAACGATTGAGCAGGAGACGGCGACTGACGGCCTCTGGGAAGACCGTTGGGTAGCGAGTCGTTTGGAGACGCGCCTCCGGGCCAAACGCTCTCTCGAGAAGATGATGCTCAGTGGTTGGCTTCCGCAGGACGTCGGTGAGCAGCAGCTTACGGTGAAGATGGACGGGGATGAGTTGGGCCAGTTCAAGGTCGGATCCGGCAGCTTCGAGTGCGAGTTCCCGTTCCAGATGGCCGCGGGGCGCTCTTTCGCGCTCGAGATCCTGTCGTCCGGGGAGTTTCGACCCAAGGACGATCAGCGACGACTAGCCTTCGTTTTGACCGACCTGCGGTTCTCGAGTTGACCGCGAAGCCCGACGGCGTTCTCGGCGGTCGTGTCACGGGTCACTCCACGCGGGTGCGGAGCACTTCTGGTGGCGAGTGGCGCCGATGACAACGCTTTGGCAGTACCGCGAACTGTTCGTCTATCTGGTCCGCCGAGACCTGACGTTACGCTACCGACGCTCGGTACTCGGGCTACTGTGGACGGTGCTTCACCCGCTGGCCCATATGGGGGTGATTTTTGTCGTCTTCAGCGGGGTCCTCAGTCTTAGGACCGAGAGCTATGCGGTTTATGTGTTGAGCGGGCTACTGTTCTGGAACTTCTTTACCCAGAGCGTCACGACGTCCATGACCAGCCTCGCCGCGAACCGCGCGTTGCTGCTCAAGGTACCCGTCCCGAAGACCATTTTCCCTTTGTCAGCCTGCCTTTCTGGCCTCGCCAATTGGGTGATTTCTATTGGGCCACTTCTGCTGATTCTGGTCGTATCTGGCCATCCAATGGGGACTTCGCTGCTGTTTCTCCCGATCGCGATCGTCGTGGGGTTTCTCTTCACCGCTGGCGTAGGTCTCGCCTTGGCTCCGCTGGCGGTGTTCTTCCGCGATGTCGTTGAGATGGTCACCGTCGTCCTGCGCCTGCTTTACTACCTCACGCCCATCATGTATCCCATCACGATGGTGCCCGAAAGATTTACGTGGATCATCCGACTTAACCCTGTGGGGCCGGTTCTGGAGATTTTTCGGGGTCCCATCTACCTCGGCCTGATCCCGTCGGTTCAGTCCATGGCGGCGGCGCTTCTGGTCGCGTTGGTCGCGCTGGCCGTGGGTGCGACCGTCTATCGACTCACCGGGGACCGCGTCGCGTACCATATTTGAGCGCAAATGGGTCCAGTCCGAATCAACCTGGAAGGCGTCTCCGTTCGTTACCGCCTTTCTACACATCGGATCCACTCTCTCAAGGAGTGGTTGATCTCCTGTCTGGGAGGCGGGCTCAGTTATCGAGATCTCTGGGCGCTTCGAGACGTGTCAATGAGCGTGAGGGCCGGCGAAACCCTGGGAGTCATCGGTCCGAATGGTGCAGGAAAGAGCACTTTGCTGAGAGTCGTGGGCGAAGTGCTGCGCCCGACAACCGGCAGGGTGCGCATCGCGGGCAGAGTCGCGCCGATCTTGAGCCTTGGCGCTGGGTTTTCTGGCGATCTGACGGGGGTCGAAAACGTCTACATCAATGCCCTGCTCTTGGGGCGGACGCGGTCGGAGATCGATTCGTCGATCGACGGCATTGTCGACTTCGCGGGGCTCGCTGAGTTCATCGATTCTCCCGCCCACACCTATTCGACCGGCATGATGGCGCGCCTGGGCTTCGCGATTGCCACGGCGTGGGCCCCAGAGGTGCTGATTCTGGACGAGGTGCTTTCGGTCGGAGACGCCCACCACGTCGAGCGATGTCGGGCGAGAATAGAGAGCCTGCAGGCAGCCGGCAGTACGGTACTCATGGCGTCGCACAGCCGCCACGCGATTCTCGCCAACTGTCGCCGGTGCATCTGGCTCGATCACGGTACGGTAGTGATGGATGGTCCGGCGGAGGAAACGCTGGAGGCGTATCACGCGACGGTTGCAACTTGCCTCGGGGCTGACCGGCCGCGGCCCAGCGCCCCCCCTGGAGGTCTCCGTTTCAGCGGATGACGCCAGGGTGCTAGATTGCTCCGTGGCCTTTGGTACGCGTGCGGGGTGTCCGTCGAAGAACGAGTGGAGGCGAAGCGGTGGTAGGAACTGCTACTCACCGTCCGGCAAACATGAGGACGGTCTTGACGGTCCGCATCGCGATGCCGAGGTCGAACAACAGGGTGCGATGCTTGATGTAGTACAGGTCATATTCGAGCTTCGTCGCGGAATCCGCCACCGAGTTGCCATACCGATAGTTGACCTGGGCCCACCCCGTCAGCCCAGGCCGGACCAGTAGCCGCGTGCGATAGAACGGAATGAGTTCTTCGAGCTCCTCGACGAACTCCGGCCGCTCAGGTCGCGGTCCGACCAGACTCATCTCGCCCAACAGGACATTGACGAACTGTGGCACCTCGTCGAGACGAGATCGACGCAGAATCAGACCCAGCCTCGTGGCACGGTGGTCGCGGTCGTCGGCCCAACGCGGACCATCGGGCTCGGCGTCTCGCGCCATCGTCCTGAATTTGAGCAGGCGAAATGGTCGGTCACCGAGACCGACGCGCTCCTGCCGGAACAGGACCGGCCCACCGCTATCCAGCCAGATGGCCAGCCCGAGAAAGGGCAGCAGGCAGAGAAAAATGACACAACCGACGCAGCCACCCAAGATGTCGAGCATGCGTTTCGCCACTCTTGACGCATCCTGGTACCGCATGGCGTCGACGAGCGAGGTGAGGACCCAATCCGGCTGCAGGTAGTTGATCGGGATCCTCCGCAGCAATTGCTCGTAGACAGTTTCGAGTCGGACGACTTCCACGCCGGCCTCCTGGGCCTGGACCACCGCGCGGAGCAACTCCGGGGATATCTCACCCGTCGGCGCCAGCACGAGTTCCGCGATGTGCTGTTCCGCGAGCAAGCCGCGTAGCCCACGGGCGCCCGATACCTCAGGAAGGCCAAGGGGCTCATCCGAGCGAAGGTCGCGGTCGGCGACGAAGGCGACCACGACGGTTTGTGGTGCCATCTTGGCGATCGCGTCGGCGATGAACCGTGCCGCCGGACCGGTCCCGAGAATGGCGATTCGGTAGCGGTGGCGGTCGCGTGTGAACACGCGGATGTAGAGGCTTCGCCAGGCCAGCGTCAAACCGAACGCCAGTCCGACGAAGTACAGCAAGACGAGTCGCGGAAGCAGATCCGGAGGTAGGAAGACGTACATCGCCAGGTACAGGCCGACGATAACGGCGACGGCGCGCAGGCCGACGCCAGCGGTGGACCTGATTGAGAAGGCCACCGTGGGGTGCGATGCCCCCTGGAGTAGCACCAGCCAGGGTACGACGAGGATGAGCCATCCCGCGCGGTCGACGGCGTACTCTGGGGTCAACTGGTCGCCGGCAACGACGCTCCAGAGCCAGAGTGCCCCGACGACCGCGCATCCCGATGTCACGAGATCGCCCACCCCCAAGAACATCCGATGTTCCGAGAGTCGGAGTCGTGACTGGCTAAGCCACGAGGGGGGGGCGGACGTCGGCTGCTGCTGGGGCCGGACCCACTGCGAATCGGACTCGCTCTGTCGACGCGCATCAAGCCACATCACGGACCACCTCTTCAACCAGGCTTACAGCTTGGCCGCCCACGACGCGCCAATCCAGGCATTCTACCGCCACGCGGCGGGCCGCCGCGCCGAGTTGTTGGCGTTTCGCCCCATCGTGGAGCAGCCTCGTCACGGCAGCGCCGAACGCGTGGTCGTCACGGGCCAGAAGCACAGACTCGCCGTCCACCAGAGGCAGGCCACGGATACCCTCCGGCGAGGCGACGACCGCCATCCCCATGGCCATGGCGACAGCGACCTTCGTCTGCGAGCCGTGTGTTCGCTCGTGGGGCACCACGAAGAGATCGCACCGGTCGTACTCCGCCCGAAGATCGTCCTGGGCACCGGTGAACCGCACACCAGCCTCTCTTGCCAGGGCGGCCTGCGCCGTCGTATCGAAATCGCCGGCCACGATCAACTGTACGTCCTTCAGGGTCGCACGCACCAGCGGGAGAATCCGAGTCGCAAAGCGTGTGAGCGCCGTCATGTTGTGCGGCGACGACGTGCCGCAGAAGAGGAGCCGGCGGCCCCGCGGTCGCGGTGTGCGATGCGGCTCGAAGTAGCGGCAATCAACTCCGTTCCGGATGACTGCTACCGTGGTCCCTGGCGTCAATTGGAGCACCAGGCGGCGGTCTTCCTCGCACACCGATACGACCCGCCCCATCGATGCGTACACATGCTTGAAATGCCGACGCGCGAGACGCTCGTTCACCGCGGCGAACAGCTTCCCCGCGGGACTCGAGTCAAGAGACCGATATGCCCGCCAGAAATCAAAGGGGGCATGCTGTTGATCGAGGATCCAATTGTGGCCGGCACCGGGCCGCACCAGCGTGCCCCAGTGCCCGTAACTCGCGTAGACGACGCCGGGAAATGCTCGAATCCGCCGCCTCTCGTCCGGATAGGCGCGGAAGGACGACTCTACAAGGGCGCAGTGATACGGTCGCCCGGTCACGACCCCTCGGAGCGCCGCTCGCAGCCGCTGGTTCAGCGTGACGTCCCGCAACGGAAGCTCCGTCAACCGCGTGCTCAGCCCAGCCAGCACCCCTCGCTGATCAGCTCTGAGCGGCTCGCGCGCCAGAACAACCAACTCGACCGTGAATGCCTGGCTTAGCTCGGTCAGCAGACCCAGCGTGCGCAGGGCGCCGCCGAAGTGCGCGGGCCACGGGCTGCCCCACGAGAGAAAAAGTACAGCGGGTGACATGCCCGAGAAAATATACACCACCGACATCGAACGTGGTGCCGCGAGACGCCTCGCCGTCCGTGAAGATCGGCTTCGTGCGCCGTTGGTCGGCCTGCGGGATACCGGTCGTGGTCGTTCGGGAGCGCTAGCCTGCTTCGATATCGACCGTCCCGCCGCCCGCGGGTTGGTGGGACCAGCGCCCGCCTGTGGCGAGGTGCACCCACAGCCCCAGACTCCACGACCAGTGGACGACCGCGAAGACGGCCGGAACTATCAAGAGTAGGTCCCAACGATTGCGTCGCCAAGCCACATCGAACCCGCCAAAACCGACGAGCACACCGTACGCCAGCGTCAAACTGCCCGGCGCCAGCCAGTTGCGCCAGATGATGGTTGCGACCACGAGTGCTGCGAGTAACGGGACGAGCGCGCCGGGGAGGATCTGCCGCCACCGCAGCGACCGCGGGTGCTGCCTCAGCAGCTGGCCTTTCCACCACCCGTACCGAAAGTACTGCTTTGCTAATTCGGTCAATGTGCCGCGCGCAAAATAGGTGCAACGTATTCGCGAATCGAGCAGGACGAGTAGCCCGCTTCTTCGTGCTCGATAGTTGAACTCATAGTCTTCATTGGTGAGCAGCGATTCGTTGAATCCACCGAGGCGTCGCCACGTCGTCTTGCGAAAGCACCCGAACGGTACCGTGTCGCATACCGTCAGGACGTCGGTCGCCCGAGCCGTCCGATACACGGCGTCCCCAGCGCCAATCGGATTGGATACGGCACAGGCGATCGCCTCGGCCCTCCGCGTTGGGCGGCCGGGAGCGACGTTCCAGACACCTCCCACCACCCCCGCGCCGGTTTCGCTCAGGGCGGCGACCGCACGCCGAACGTAGTCTGGTTCTGGGCGACTGTGCCCGTCCAGCCGAATGATGATGTCGCCGTGAGCTGCATCGATGGCCACGTTGAGTGCGGCCGACAGCCCCAGGCCGGGACGAGATAGACACGTCAGCGGGAAGGGGGGATAGCGGCGCTGATAGTCCACGAGGATGTCCCTCGTCCCATCACTCGAACCCGTGTCGATAACCACGATGTGGTGCGGAGGAACTTCCTGCGTTCGAATCGCGTCCAGTAGTGCGGCGATCCGTGACGCTTCGTTTCGGCACGGCACAACGACGGCTACGCGTTCGGGTGCGGAGGTCACGCGAAGATCCATTCGTCGAGGACCAACCGGCGACAGTCAGACGCGGAGCGACGCCATGTCCCAGGCCACTCACGACACGATGGCCAAGCGCTCAATGGGCCCCCTGGCGCTGCCGTGACTGACGTCTCATTCGACCTCAAGTCGATACGATACACGACGATTCGGCCAAACCGCAGGCGAGCGGACGAGACAGTCACGGAGGGACCACGGTTGTCCGCCACGCGTCACTGAGAGATACTAGGCAGTCGGCGAAGAGACCGAACAGACCGAACAGGAGAATGCAGTGAACAGAACTTGCTCGCGACCACGTGCCCTGGGAGCGTCGGCGGCGTTGCTTGCTGCCGGGTTGGCGTGTGTCTTGGCACCGTCCGCCGTGACGGCGCAGAAGTCGCAGGGCGGCGGCGCCGTCCTCACGGTCTCTGGCCAAGGGGCCCTCTTTCAGCTGACATCCGGGAGCGGCGAGGCGCCCCCCTCGATCGGGACAGTCGATTCGGAAGGGAACACCCTTCCTGACGGCACGTACACCTGGCAACTCGAAATACTGCCTGATGCACGCACCGCCCGCAAACTGCGAATTGCGGCCAGCAAGAACGGTGGCATCGCCCCGGAACCGTTGGAGCCTGAAACGGGGGTGTTTACGATCCTCAATGGCTCCATCGTGACCGAGAACACCAGCGCGTCGCCTCTCGTGTCGAGCCAAAGCGCGGCGCAGGCCGCCGGCGGGCAGTCGGCACGGCCCGAACTGGCGGGGCTCGACAATGGACGGTAGCCGCGTGAGGAGTTGCCGACAGCCGACCGATCGTGGCTCCGTGGCGCCTTCCGGCTCGCATGGGTGGTCACATCCGTTCAGGTCTTGGGCGTTCCAGTTTTCGCAGGTAGTCGGAGGTAGCAAGATGAAGAAATCGATACTGAGCGCGGTCATGGTGGTTGGTCTGACAAGCACCGCCGTCGCGCAGATGGCGCCGTGGGTTGTGCCGTACGAGGGGGTGGCGACCAACGCCAGCGGTCAGCCGCTGAGCGGGCCGCTTGCCATGACGTTCATGCTCTTCGAGGAATCGGCCGGCGGCACGCCGCTGTGGGTCGAGGTGCAGGTGGTGAACGCGGATGCCCAGGGGCAGTATGTGGCGTTCTTGGGCTCCAGCACGGGCGGTATCCCGACCGAGCTGCTCAGCGGCGGCGCCGCGCGCTGGCTGGGGGCCCAGCCAGAGAACCAGCCGGAGCAGGCGCGGGTGCAGCTGCTCAGCGTGCCCTACGCGCTGAAAGCGGCAGACGCCGAGACGCTCGGCGGGCTCCCCGCCTCGGCCTACCTGACGGCCCCCGATGCGGGCACTGGGGGCTTGACCTCTTCGTCCGGCGAGTCGGCCCCAGCCTTGGATGGCGATGGCAACGGCGGTGAAGGCGGCGGACTCACCGCCAGCGCCCCGGAGCTCGTTGGCGCCCGCGAAGATCAGGTGATCAATGACGACCTGATCGTCGCCAGCAGCGCCTGTGTCGGCCTCGACTGCGTGAACGGCGAGAGCTTCGGCTTCGATACGATCCGGCTGAAGGAGAACAACCTCAGGATCGGGTTCCAAGACACCAGCGTCGGTACCTTCCCGACGAATGACTGGCAGCTCACGGCCAACGACTCGGCCAGCGGCGGCGCGAACAAGTTCTCGATCGACGACATTACGGGCGGCAGGACGCCGTTCACGGTCACGGCGGGGGCGCGGAGCAACTCCATCTTCGTCGACAGCGGGGGACGCGTCGGCTTCGGCACCGCCACCCCGGTGTTGGACCTGCACGTGGCGACCGGCAACACGCCGGCCCTGCGACTTGACCAGAACGCCACCAGCGGGTTCACCCCGCAGGTCTGGGACGTGGCCGGCAACGAGCAGAACTTCTTCGTCCGTGATGTGACTGGTGGGTCGACTTTGCCGTTCAGGGTTTTCCCAGGAGCGCCGTCGAACGCACTCATCATCGAGGGGACCACGGGCGACGTGGGCCTCGGGACGAACGCTCCTGCGGAACCAATCCACGTTAAACGGGGGGACGCTACTGCCACCACTGTGAAAATCGAGAACACCAGCGCCGTCCCCCAGCGTGCCGATGTCCAACTGGCCAATGTGAGGGGGAGTTGGTTCGTCCGTAACAATACCGCGGGCAGCTTCGTTCTCAACAAGGGCGAGGGCGCCGCCGAGTTGGAACTCACCACCGCGGGCAACCTGACCATCCTGGGCGGTCTGACGGTCGTGGGCAATTGCAACGATGGCAACGGAGGGGGCGGCGGTGTCGATGGTTGCGACTACGTTTTCCATCCTGATTACGAGCTCCCCACCATCGAGGACCATGCGCGGGAGATGTGGGAAAACCGCTATCTGCCCGCCGTCGGTCCGACACCGGAGGACGCCCCATGGAACATCGGTCGGAAGTCCGCCGGGATGTTGAACGAGCTCGAAAAAGCGCACATCTACATCGAGCAGCTCCATAACCGGATGGTCGACTATGAGCACCGGGTGGCCGACTTCGAGCAATTGACCCAGCGGCTGAAGGATCTCGAAGCGAAGCTGGCGACGCTTGTGGGCGACGCGCGCTGAGACGTCGTCGCAGAGCACGAACCAACACATGGTGAGGGCTGCCCTCCCGGGGTTGGACGGGCGGCGCGCTGTCTAGGAGTCCATATACACCATGAAAACAGAACTACTTACCAAACTCAACGAGCATCTGCGACTCGAATTCCGAGCGGCACACGAGTATCTGGCGATGTCGATCTGGTTGTCGGCTCACGACCTGCCTGGTTTCAGCGCCTGGATGCGACAGCAGTCGAGCGATGAACTGGGGCACGCCAACCGGGTCATCGAGCATCTGCTTGAACGCAACCAGCCGGTGAAACTGCCAGCCATCCCTGAACCCCCGACGGACTGGCCAGATCCCGTGGCGCTCGTTGCCCACGTCCTTCGGAACGAGCAGGAGGTAACCGCTTCCATCAGCGCCTTGTATGAGGCGGCTGGGCAAGCGGGTGACCGCGCCGCCCAGATCATGTTGCAGTGGTTTGTCAACGAGCAGATGGAAGAAGAGTCGAGCGCGCGAGCCCTGCTCGGTCGCTTGAGACTCGCCGGCTCAACCGGGTTGGGGTTGCTGCTGGTCGACCAAGAGCTCGCCACCGGCAACGTACCTGGCGCCGCGACGGCCAAGAACGCGCCGCAGTAGCGTCTGGATTGGTGGGGCCAGCCACGAGAGCCGAGGCGGCGCGAATCGATCGTCGCCACGACCATGAACAATGGGAAGAGCACGAGGGTGTAGCGACCGATGCCTCCTGGCTGGTCATCCGCTTGGAGTGGCGTCGCCACAGCGCACGGCCTGGAGGAAACCGGGCTTATCGGTGTGTGACTCGCTGGTCAGGACCATCCAGTCATCGGCTCCGGGCCGAAACGTAATGGCCTCGCCTTGCGGCTCGCCGGTGCCGAGGAAACACGCTTCCGCCACCTCTTCCGGCGCGCCGTCAATCGGCCACCGAAAACGGTAGATCTCCGAATAGGTGCGCACCGCGAGCACGTCGCCGGCTGGGCTGAGCGCAGCCCCGGTGGCGATGCGTCCGGCACGAGGGTCGGGCCCGATCGGTAACTGGATTCCGGGGGCGAGCGTGAGCATGACGCCATCGACGATGGCGGCGGCGATATCGTTGGCCGGAATGTCATACAGGCGCGCCGACCGCTCCCGCTCCTTCGTCACCACGATCAAGTCCCCGGTCGAGGTGATGGCAAGTCCTTCGGCATCGTGAGGTCCGTCAGGGTAGACAAACGGGACAGTCCCCACCAGCGCCACGGTTCCGTCGCCGGCGAACGGGTCTGGCTCCTCCACAACATGGATGGCGACCGACTCTCTCACTGACCCGTTGTCACCCATGTCGGCCACATACAGGCATGACCGCTCGGACGCGGCAGGACAGGGCCCGAGGGCGAGTGCCTCCCAGTCACGTGCCGTCGCGCCGGTGACCCGCACGGTAGCCAGCAGCGAGGCTGAGTCGTCGATCGCGTACAACTGCGGCTCGTCGCCCGAATCATTGTGGGTCCAGAACACGCCCGGGTAGGTCTGGCTCGCACTTAGACCTGAAGACTCGTGCAGCTCGGCCGGTAGCCGGCCCATCTCCACCACCTCGGTCGGGGCGAACGCGGATCGCTCCTCCGCCAACCGCTCCTCGGCCAACCACTGCTGGTTGCTGCGCTCGCCCTGCGCGCGCAGCAGCCAGAAAGCGAGCAGCAGCGCCACCCCGCCAACCAGGAGAGCCTTCACGCGAAGCGACACAACGGTTCGGGTGCGTCCCGCCATCGCTGCGCATCATATCAACGTGGCGGTCTCAGCTGTTTCCCCCCAAGACGAAAAAAGGCCAGCAGATGCTGGCCTTTCTGGAATCTGGTGCGGAAGGGGGGATTTGAACCCCCATGAGCCATTGGCTCGCTAGCCCCTCAAGCTAGTGCGTCTGCCAGTTCCGCCACTTCCGCGCGTGTGAATGGTGCAAGGGCCGCTACTGCGGGTCTGCCGCCGGTAATTCGGTTGCCGCGCCCTGGGGTTCGGGCGGCTCTGTCGAGGTCTCGGCGTCTGCGCCGTTTGTCGTCGTAGCGGTCTCGGGCGGCAGCGCCGCCGGTTCAGCTTGCTGGAACCCTGGGCCGCCGATGCCACTGAGGACCGAGCCAGTGCCCCGCTGCCCCATGATGGCCAGTGCCATGGAACCGATCACGAACAGGACTCCGAGGACGGTCGTCGCGCGGGTCAGCACGGTGGCACCCGCGCGGGCGCCGAACGCGGTCTGGCTGCCGCTCCCGCCAAACGCGGCTGCGATGTCGCCGCCTTTGCCTTGCTGCATCAGGACGACGACGATGAGGAGCGCGCACACGACCGCGTACAGTGCGGTGAGGAGAATACTCAACATGATCTTCCAAGTATAGCGCTTTACGGACGACTGGCTGAGACGATCTCCGCGAAGCTGGTCGGCTCCAGGCTGGCCCCACCGACGAGGGCGCCGTCGACATCGGGGAGGGCCATCAGCTCCGCCGCGTTCCCAGGTTTGACGCTGCCGCCATAAATCACCCGGCAGGACGACGCGGCAGCATCGCCGAAGTGGGACGCCACCTGTCCACGGAGGTGGCGGTGGACCGCGTCCGCCTGTGCTGGCGTGGCGACTCTGCCAGTTCCGATCGCCCAG
>SXOW01000497.1 GCA_005778315.1 Acidobacteriota bacterium | reverse complement strand
GTCGTGTTCGACCGCGTGGGCAACTATCTGCGCCAGTGGGGTTCGGCCGGGAGCGGCCCGGGTCAGTTTGTCGAGGGAGGCGGTGGGCATCCTCACTGTGTGGCGGTCAGCGGGGACGGGTTCGTGTATGTGTGCGACCGAGGGCAGAATCGGATTCAGGTGTTCGACCGTGGAGGCGCCCTGCAGCGAATTATCGCCATCGATCCCCCCGCGCAGAGGAACGCGACGCTGCGGGCCACCGACATCGAACTGTCGCGTGACGCCGAGCAGCGCTTTCTCTACGTCGTGGACCTCGGGAGCGACCGGATCTGGATCGTCGACCGCAGGAGTGGTTCGATTCTGGGAAGCGTCGGTCGGGCGGGACACATGGCGGGCGAGTTCACCTTCCCGCACACCGTCGTCGTCGATTCAGAGGGCAGCCTCTACGTGGCCGAGACCATCGGTGGTCGGCGCAACCAGAAGTTCGTGGTCGTGAGCGATTAGTCCGATGCGCGCCGACCGTCTCTGCTTGACGGTGCGGTCAGAGGGCTCGCTCGTACTCCGTGCCCATTCACGAAGTGGTAGTCCTTGTACGTCGGATGCCCGTCGATTTCATGGCAAGATGAGCGCGTCACCCTCGAACGAGAGGTAGGCAACCGACCCGTACAGCCCGGCCAAACCATGGGGCGTCGTCGGAAACGGCGGCGCTAGCGCTGAGGCCAAGGAACGTCTTGCCTGCCCCCGATTCGCTCACCAGAACGGTTATGCAGCTGAGGGAGAGCCCCGCGCGGTGGCGTAGCGGCGGAGTGGAGAACTGGATGTACAGCAACAAAGAGCGCCCATGTCCTGTACCGCCACGGATTTCTTGGACAGCCGGGTGAGTGCACGCAGCCGGTGTGAGCGCAAATGTGCGACGGACGACGACGGGTGCGCGGAAGCCGAGTCGTTCGATCAACCACTGCTGGTTATAGGTCTCCGTGAAGGTGCGCAGGGCCTGCTGCAGGTCCTCGACGTCCGTGAAGGGCCGCACCCAGAGCAGCTGTTCCTTGAGAGTGCGGAAGAACCGTTCGATGCACCCGTTGCCTTCCGGCTGGCGGACGAAGGCTGGCGACGACCCGATGCCGAGGAACCGGAGCTCGGCTTGAAAGTCGTCGCTCATGTACTGGCTGCCATGGTCGTGGTGCATCGTGAGGCCGCGCGCCACGCCGGCGGCCATCCCTCCGAAGTGATCCCGGACACCCTGGCGCACCGGCTCCAACGCCTCGACGCGCGTGCCGTACGTCGCCGCGTGCAGCCCGACACATTCGGCGGTGCAGTGATCGATCGCCCCGAAGATCGTGACCTGGCCGTCGGCCAGGGTGACCGTGGCCGTCGCATCCGTCCCCCACATCACGTTGGGACTCGCGGTGACGATCGTGCCGTCGTGCGGCGACCGGCGCCGGCAACCGGGTCGGCCCGAGGAGATCCGCCGCGCGCATCACGGCCAGCGTCCGGCGCTTCGAGGTGCGCAGGCCCTGCGCCCGCAAGCGCGCCCAGATCTTGCGATGCCCTTCGCCGTGGAACGGGCTCGCGGCGATCACGGCCCGAATCGCGGTCGTCAGCTCCGCATCCGACTGCGGCGGCTTGGGGCCCCGCCTGGCTCCCGGCGTCGGCCGGTCGCGCCGGTCCCGTTGGGCATAGACCGTGGAGCGCGGCATCTGCCACACGCGGGTGACGCGGGCGATCCCGTACGGCTGCTGGGTGGAGGGCGACGCCTCGCGACTCATCGCTTCGACCTCCACCAGCCCAAAGGGCGGCCGGCCTCCAAGTGCCGAATCTTCTCGGCGAGCAGGGCCTTGTCGGTGGCCAGATCCGCCACGACGCTCTTGAGCCGCCGTGTGTCCTCGTTCTCGACCACCACCTCGCGATGCTTCAGGTCGCCGCCGGCCAAGAAGTCGTCACGCCACTGCGAGAGCTTCGCGGCCGTCACCCCATGGCGACGACTGAGGCTCTCGAGCGATTCCCCCTTGAGGAGGTCGATGACCACCGACACCTTCCGTCGCGCCGACCACCGCCCCCTGCCGACGAGCGCCGACGAGGCTGCGGCCTCTCCGGTCGCCCTCCGGGCTCCCTCCGAGGCCCCAGCCTCGTCCTGTTTTCCCTTGGACATAGCTCATTCTCCTTCGTGCACAAGGCTGTCCAAAGAAATCGTGGGGCGCGGGACTTGATCTCTCTGGCCCAGGCGGTCTACGAAGCGGAGAGGCACCCGAGTGTTGATGGCACGTCGCCGAGCAAGACTGACGCCAAGCGAATGCTCGATGCTTACTTGGCTGTCGCCCTTGGGGGCGCGACAAACGAGGTCGCCAGACGCCATGCAAGGGCTTCTGTCGATCTGGCTACCGAGCTGCTACATCGGCGAACTGCTGTATTCCGTCAGGCCGCCCTCTGTGCTGAGGCCACAACAACCGTTGTGTGTGTTGTAGCGATCGTCTCTGGTAGGCGCGACCCCTCGAAGTAGGTATAAACGGCCAGAACCACGTCGACCCCAACCTGGATGACCGCAGGATGACCGGGAGGCATCACGGCCTGTCAAAGCCCTTCAGTCGGAGACGTTGGTTTCTGTGCAAGTTTGTGCAGGATCTTCCCTGAACGGGGTCCTGGACGGCCTCAATCGGCCAAACAGAATGAAGGTCGACCCGTTTTACCGAGGTCGGCTGTGATCTGCTCTTTTCTCGCACGGCCTTCTAAGCCGAGGGTCGCAGGTTCCAGCCCTGCCGGGCGTACCAACTCTAACCGTCAGTTGGTCAGTGTGTTACGCGTTTTCGAATCGCCAGGGGGGCGGCGGTCTGGTCGAGAAGCGTCAGGATCGAGACGGACACGATCAAACGCCTCATGATTCCTCCTCGGGCGCCGGCTCAGACCTTCATCGAGACTCGGGCACCCATGACTCCCGGCTGGACTACGGGGGACACTCCGACTGCTACACCCGACGCGCTGCCCGGCGCCTCGCCCACGTTGCGCGCACTCACCCCGGACCCAGAGTGGCGAAGATCCAGCGCCGCCAGTTCACTGCCGATTACCGACGTCGCATCCTCAAAGAGGCCGACGGGTGTAAGAAACCCGGGGTGCCGCGACGATAGCCGTACTGGGAGTTTCTGGTCCACCAGGTAGCGCGGCACAGGCGCGCCCGAGAGTTTTTTTTGGAGGGTGATAATTGTCTCCGCCCGCGCCAGCTTCCGCTGGAGTCGACGGTTCTCGACCTCGAGCTGTCGCAGGCGCGAGTCGACCATCGTGGGTAGCGGTCCACGCTTGCGCGCGCGCCCGGTGATGAGCTCGCCCTGCTCGCGCTGCCGCCGCCAATTCGCCAGGTGCGAACTGTACAGGCCCTCGCGGCGCAACAGTGCGCCCACCGCGCCGGGAGGAGTGGCCGTTTGCTTTTTGGTGACGCCGCGAACCCGTAAAAAAACATGGTCCGGGGGTGGCTTGCGCACGTGATATTGGTGACGTCCGTGGGTGACACCCCGAGGCGTGTTCTGCCGCGCCGCCCCTGGTCCCGGGCTTCCTCGACAGGGAGGTTCAGATGCCAGGGAAAAAGACGCGCGGGACATCATCAGGACGCCTTTCCACGATCCATCCAGATGCCGCCGGCATCGACATCGGCTCGACCTTTTCACGTGGTCGCCGTGCCGAGCGATCGCGACACCAACCGGTCCGCACTTTCCGCACCTTCAGCGGTGATCTCCATCAGTTGGCGGATTGGCTCACGGAGGTGGGCATCACGACGGTCGCGATGGAGTCGACCGGCGTGTATTGGATTCCGGTGTCTGAGATTCTCGAAGCGCGCGGGTTCGAGGTGCTCCTGGTCAACGCGCGCGACGTCAAGCGTCCCCGGTCGGAAGTCGGATGTCAACGATGCGCCGTGCAGCAGCTCCACCAGCACGGGCTGCTGCGCGGGAGCTTCCGGCCCCGCGACAGCGTCGTGCGTCTCCGCGCGTACCTCCGCCATCGCGAACGGCTCGTCGACTATGCCGCCGCGCACATTCAACATATGCAGAAGGCGCTCATGCAGATGAACGTACAGTGGCACCACGTGGTCACGGACATTACGGGGATCACCGGGATGCGCATCATCCGGGCAATCGTCTCCGGCAACCACGCACCCGAGCAACTGGCTGCGTTCCGCGACCGCCGGTGCCACGCCTCGGAAAACACCATTCGTGAGGCGCTCATCGGCAACTACCGTCCCGAGCAGCTCTTCGCCCTTCGGCAGGCCCTGGAACTGTACGACGTCCATCAGGCAACGGTCGCCGAGTGCGACGTGGAGATCGAAGTGGTCTTGTGCGGACTGAATGCACCGCGTGTCGCGCCACAAGCCCCACTCCCGTCCGTTCGTCACGCGAAGGGTCAGAACGAGCCGGCGTTCGATGTGCGCCGAGCTCTGTATACCCTGTTGGGTGCCGACCGGAGCCAGATCCATGGCTTCGGCCCGTACACGGTCTTGCGGCTCGTGGCTGAGTGCGGCGACGACATGACCAAATGGCCGACGGCCAAGCGCTTCACGTCGTGGCTGAGCCTGGCCCCCGGCACCAAGATCTCGGGCGGTCGCCTGCTCAGCTCCAAGACCCGCCGGTCGTCGAATCGCGCGACCGCCTTGCTGCGCATCGCGGCGATCAATATTGGGAAGACCCAGACGGCGCTCGGCGGCTTCTACCGACGCCTCGCCGCTCGCACCGGCAAAGCCAAGGCGGTGACCGCCACGGCTCGCAAGCTCGCGATTCTGTTCTACAACGCCCTCCGATTCGGTATGACCTACGTCGACCCCGGGGTATCCGCCTATGAAGAGCGGTACCGGCACCGCGTGATCCACAACCTGCATCGCCGCGCGAGGAGTCTGGGTTTCACCTTGGTGGCCGCTCCTCCAGCGACGGAAGGAGTTGCTTAGGATAGTTGCCGAGATCCTGGGGATCCCCCTGAAGCCCCTCGACATCGACGAGACCGACTGATGGTCGCCATCGAAGCCGTGACCACAACCGGCGAGACCGCGGCGCTCTGCCAGAGTGTCGGCGTCGCGCGGGCTACGCTCTATCGGCGTCGACGGCCCACCCGGCCGTCGATGCCGACCGTCCGCGCGGCCTCGTCGCGTGCGCTCGTGCCCGCCGAGCGACAGGCCGTGCTGGACGTGTTGCACAGCGAGCGGTTCGTTGATCAATCGCCCGCCGAAGTCCACGCGACCCAGCTCGAGGAACAG
>SXOW01000496.1 GCA_005778315.1 Acidobacteriota bacterium | reverse complement strand
GACTTCCGGGTGACGTATACACACCTCGCTGACCTCGTCGACCCACAGGAGAACATGCTCCCGGACGCTCGGCGCGTGATGTATATCGACTACCTGGACATTGTCGGGCCGTTCGACCCCAGTCCAGGCCCGCCCGCGAGCCACGACACCATCTTCATCTGCCAACATCGCCCGGGTGCGCATGGTGAGGAGTGCGCCGGAGAGATCGTCACCCATCTCGCCCGCCGCGCGTATCGGCGACCGGTGGCGGCCGAGGAGGTCGCGCCATTGGTGGACCTCATCAGACAGGCCGAGGATGCGGGCGACTCGTTCGAAGAGGGCGTACGCGTCGCGGTGCAGGCGGTGTTGCTGTCGCCGCACTTCCTCTTCCGCATCGAGCAGGACGCTGCCGCCGGCTCGGCCGACGGCCATCCCGTCACGGACCACGAACTCGCGTCGCGGCTCTCGTATTTCCTGTGGGCCGATATGCCGGACGACATCCTGTTCGATCTGGCCGACCGTGGGCAGCTGGGTCACCCTGACGTGCTCCAGGCGCAGGTCCAACGGATGCTCGCCGACCCCCGCGCGTCAGCCCTCGTTGATACCTTCGCGGAGCAATGGCTGCAGCTCCGAAATCTGGACCGCACAAAGCCAGACCCGGCGCTGTTTCCCGACGTGGACGACGAGCTTCGGGCGGCGATGCGGCAGGAAACCGACCTGTTCCTCGACGCCGTCATCCGCGAAGACCGGAGCCTGCTGGATCTGATTGACGCCCCGTTCACGTTTCTCAACGGCCCACTCGCGCACCACTACGGCATCACCGGGGTCACGGGCGAAACGTTCCAGCGCGTGCCACTGGATGGCACCCACCGCAGCGGATTGCTGACGCAAGCCAGCGTGCTCACCGTCTCGTCGTATCCCACCCGCACGTCACCGGTCTTGCGTGGGAAGTGGGTGCTGCAGAACCTGCTTGGCGCCCCTCCACCAGACCCACCGGCCGGCGTGCCGCCGCTGGACCTCGCCGCCGTGGGCACGACCGTCTCGCTCCGAGCCCAACTGGAACAGCACCGCGCCAATGCGTCGTGTGCCGTCTGCCACGACCAGATCGACCCGCTCGGGTTCGGACTGGAGCGGTATGACGCGACCGGTGCGTGGCGCACCCATGACGGGCCGTTCGAGATCGACGACTCCGGCACGCTGCCGGATGGCACGACGTTCAGAGGGTCGCTGGAGTTGAAGGGCATCCTCCGGAGCCAGAGCGACGCCTTTACGAGAAACCTGGCCGACAAGCTGCTGACCTACGCGCTGGGGCGCGGACTGGAGCCGTATGACACGGCGGCGGTGGATGCGCTCACAGAGCGAGTCGCAGCCGCCGACCACCGCTTCTCCAGTCTCGTGCAGGGGATCGTCGAGAGTCAGCCATTTCGAATGCGCCGTCCCGAATCATAGAATTTCGCAACACGGGAGCCAACGCCATGGATGCATCCAGATATCTTCCGAGACGCGCCGTGCTCAAGGGCCTCGGCGCCACCCTGGCCCTCCCCTTCCTTGATGCCATGGTGCCGGCGTTCGCTCGCGCCGCCCAGATCCAGGCCGCCTCCCCCGTCCGCATGGCGTTCGTGTACGTGCCGAACGGCATTATCATGAACGAGTGGACCGTGCCGGGACTCGACGGGACATACCCGCTACCCACCGCGTTTCCGCGCATTCTGGAGCCGGTGGCGGCCTACCGCGACCGGTTCTCCATTTTGTCGGGCCTGATGCAGGATGGCGGCCGCGCCCATGGTGACGGCCCCGGCGACCACGCGCGGGCGGGCGCCAGCTATCTGACCAGCGCCCACCCGAAAGAGACGGCCGGCGCCGATATCCGCGCCGGGCTGTCAGTGGACCAGGTCGCCGCCCAGCACATCGGAGGCCGGACCCGGCTGGCCTCGCTCGAACTCGGCTGTGAAGAAGGGCTCTACGGCGGCAACTGCGACGGCCGTTACAGCTGCGCCTACAGCAACACGATTTCGTGGCGGACGCCCTCGACCCCGATGCCGCAAGAGACCAGCCCGCGCGCGGTCTTCGAACGGATGTTCGGCGCCGCCGATATCGATCCCGACCCCGTTCGACGCGCCCGCCGCGCCGCCTACGACCAGAGCGTGTTGGACCTCGTGTTGGAGCAGGCCAAGACCCTGCAGAGCACGCTTGGCGCCACCGACCGCCGGAAACTGGACGAGTACCTCTTCTCGGTACGCGACATCGAAAAGCGCATCATCCAGGCCGAGCAGGATGCGGAGGTGGCTCCGCCCGAGTTGGATCGACCCCGACCAGGCGTCCCCCAGAGCTTTGTCGAGCACGCCCGTCTGATGTTCGATCTGATGACGGTGGCGTTCCAGAGCGACATGACCCGGATCATCACCTTCATGATCGGCCTGGAGCTGGGCAACAAGGTGTATGAAGAGGCCGGCGTGTCCGATGCGCACCACGGTCTTACGCATCACCGGGGCGACGCGGACAAGATCGAGAAGATCACCCAGATCAATCGGTTTCATGTGGCGCAGTTCACCCACCTGCTGGAGCGACTCTCGACAACGAACGACGGGGACGGCACGTTGCTGGACCATTC
>SXOW01000495.1 GCA_005778315.1 Acidobacteriota bacterium | reverse complement strand
TCAACGCGTCGGCGTTCTCCGGATACGTGATCGCCACGTCGGCGCCCAGACCCAGGGTGTCGAACTGGTCGACGTTGATCAGATACGTTCGGTCGGTCCCGATCTGCGTCCCGACGTAGTTCGGTATCGCGTCGGTGGGGTGCCGGTAGAAGGTCCAGCCTTCTGGACAGTGCTGTCCGGTCGCGGTCGGCCCGTTGAGCACTGCGCACCTGGTGCGGTCGAAGCGACCCATGTACTCCGCGTTCGTGAAGTTGACCCAGACGACGCCCTTCGAATCCACCTCCACGCCCCGCGCACCGGTGGCCGGGTGGTTGCGTGGGACCTCGTATCGCTCCGCCTTGCAGGTCTCCGGCGGGTTGTCCCCCCGCTCGATTCGCACGATCTGTGGTCCGGCGCCGTTGCACCAGGCGGCATGGTCTATCGGGCTCGAGCCGACCGAGTAACAGGTGAAGTCGATCCGCATGTCCATCGTCGGGTCAAACGGTTCGTCCGGTTCGGTCCACCCGGTGATCACGCCGTCGCCGTTGGTGTCCAGCACGGCTGGGCACCAGCCTTGCGCCGCCTGCTCGTCGCCGGTCTCGTCGTAGAGCCGCGTGTTGAGCCAGCCGACCACGTTGTTCATCCCGCTGTAGAGCGTGTGGTCGTTGTCTGTCGCGAAGTCGCTGTGGTCGAACCACCAGCAGACGTCGATCAGCGTCCAGGCCTCGGTCTTCGGATCGAAGAAGCCGGTCTGCTTGCCGCCGATGTTGGAACCGGGCTGTGGGTCGAGCGGGTAGTAGCGTGCGAATCGGTTGGTCGACCCCGAACGGCAGAACGCCGGCTGCTTCTCATCGCGCCGGATCCGGAAGCCGGCCCAGATACGCCCCTTGTGGTCCATCTGGCCGCTCCGCGGTTCGGACGCCACGTTCCAGAGTTCCTCGTCGGGCCAGTACGGCGACGGTCGGCGCACCTCGCCGACGGGGTCCTCGGGAAACGGGCCGCCCAATCCGTCACGTGGCACCACCCGGAGGTCGTGGTCACGGGTGGGGATCTTGACGGCACCCTCCTCGTGGGTCAACGGGTCGAACCAGACCAGCATGTCGTGGCTCTGGCTGGGCCCGTAGATCCGCGTTGCTGGCGCGACCACCGGGTTCCGGCGGTCGGCTGGTGCCACATCGTGCACGAACCCGTTGACGGCGCCCCAATCCCAGAGGCTGACCACCAGGTTGCGCTCGACCCCGCGTGGCCGACGCGGCTGCGGCGGCACAGCGCCGGCAAGGATCTTGTCGGTCCAGGCGGGGTAGACCGAACCGCCACGGCCTTCGTAGAAGCGCGTCATGAAGGCACCGGTTGGCCCGCCCTTCACCCGTTCTCGCCAGGCGTGCTCCGTCGACTCGAACGGCCCGAGTACGGCGATGGTCTCCGGGGAGACCTCCCGCGTCGCCTTGCCGCCCATCTGATGGCAGGCGAGACCGCAGCGACCCACCCCCGCCGCCGCCGCCCGATCTGGGCCGTCCGGCAGGTCCATGATCGAGAGCCAGTAGTTCGGGGGGTAGTACTGCGCCGCCGCCTGGAGGGTCGGCGCCGCCACCGCAGCGAGGTCGAGGGCGTGCCCCGGTTCGGCCAGTATCTTCGGTGAGTCGATCAGCCCGTAGCCTCGAACCCAGACGTTGTAGGTCGCCGGAGGCAGATCAGGCAACAGGTAGCGGCCGGCCTCGTCGGTCACCACGACGCGCGCGAACCTCGTGGGTAGGTCGGTCGTCTCGGCGATCACCCAGACTCCCTCCTGCGGTCCGGTGGCGCTGGTCACCACCCCGCCGATGTCGTCGCCGTCGATCGGCACGACCCCCTGAGCGGTCTGCGTCACGACCAGCCACTGGGTCACGCCTGCGAGCGCAAGCGCGACCCCAACCGCCAGACGGTGACATCGCGTGGTCATGGCTGCTCCTTCGGCCCCCGTCCGCGGGCCCTCCCGTCCAGATTGAACCGCCGCCAGTACCAGGCCAGGCCGCGCGGCGACGCCGTCTTCGTGACCCGCCAACCTGGGTATGCTACTCCCCTTCGCCTACCGACGGTCGGACGTTCTCGGCTCGGCGGGGGCGGGTTTTGCACGTGTCAGTCCCGTGCGCTCGGCCCTAGGCTGGGACAGCCCCACCACGTCGTGTGGCCGGGCGCGGGCTGAGCGGCCGACGAGACGGGGCTCTGTTCGCGCGGCGCCAGGTCGGCTATGCTGTCCCCATCACCCAGGGGACGGCGCGTGTAGCAGGCGGCGAGGAGGCAACCGATGTCACAGCGGGGTCGGCTCGACCGGCGGTCGTTTCTCACACGCGCGGGCCTGGCGGCGGTCGCAGGCGCGGTCTCTCCGACGGTGGCGGCAGGGGCCCGCGTCGCCCGCGCGATGCAGCCGTCCGGCGGTCGTTACGACTTCGACACGATCTACAGCCGGATCGGCACCGATTCATCGAAGTGGGATGCGCAGATTGCCAAGTATGGCCGTGCGCACGTCGAGGTCGGCATGGGGACGGCCGACCAGGACTTCCAGATTGCACCGGCCATCACGCGGGCGCTGCGTGTCCGCGTCGCCCACGAGAACTACGGCTACCTGACGATTCCCGCGTCCTACAAAGAGTCGATCGTCGACTGGAACCGGCGGCGCTACGGTCTCGAGATCGCGCCGGAGAGCATCATGCACAGCGCCGGTGTGCACGAGGGCATCATCAGCACGCTGCGTGCGTTCTGCCCGCCGGGCAGCAAGGTGTTGCTCCAGACACCGGCCTACGACGGGTTCTACACCGACATCCGCGTCGTCGGCGCCGCGGTCGAGGAGAGTCCACTCAGACGGGCGGAGGACGGGCGCTACCACATGGACTTCGAGGATCTCGAGCGCCGGATCGACCACGACACGCACGCCGTGATCCTCTGCAACCCGCACAATCCGACCGGCAACGTGTGGTCGCGGGCCGACCTGATGACCCTGGGCGAGATTTGCACCCGGCGCCGGGTCGTCGTGCTCGCCGACGAGATCCATTGCGACTTCGTCACGCGCGGGAACCACTACACCCCGTACGCCACGCTCGACGACGAGGCCATCGTCCGCAACAGCATTACCTACAAGTCGGTCAGCAAGTCGTTCAATCTGTCGATGATGAAGTGCGCGTACCTTTTCTCGACCAATCCGGACCACCTCGTCCGCATCCGAGGCGCCGGACAGCACAGAGAGGAAATGAACACGCTCGGGATCATCGCCGCGGAGGCGGCGTCCACCGCGTGCGACGACTGGCTCGACCAGCTCGTCGACTACATCGACGGCACGCAGACCCTGGTGGAGTCGTTCGTCCGTGCGCGGATACCAGGCGTGCGCACCCTCAAGCCCGAGGGCACGTATCTGGCCTGGCTCGACGTCACCGAGGCGCTCGAGCGGGTGGGCGCGGCCCAGACCGCGGCCGCGTCAGGGGCGGAGACCGCGGAGACGGTGTTTCAGCGCTATCTGGTCGACCACGCGAATATCCACATCAACGCGGGCTCCAGCTATGGTCTGGGCGGCGGGGGCCACATGCGGATGAACATCGCCACGTCGCGCCAGCTCGTCGAGCTGGCGCTGACCAATATGGCCGAGGCACTCTCCGCTGTCTGATCAGGGCGGTCGGTGGGCATCGAATCTCATCCGTGGTGAATCCGTGCTAGTACGGCATCACCCGATTCGTATGTTCGCGGCCCACTCGGGCCGCGGCCTCATCGGCGAAGTGGAACATGATGCCCGCGTCCACGCGCTCGATAACGTTGTCGGCGTTGGTGCCGACCTCCGAGAAGACGACGTTGTTCGCGCGCGCCGCCGCGAGAATGCGCTCGCGGGCATCCAGCACGACCTGTGAATAGGGCACGCCGGGACCGCGGACGAGGCCGAAGGACATCATCATGTCCGACGGGCCCCACTCGACGATGCCTATGCCGGGGACGGCCATCGTCTGGTCGATGACCGCCAGCGCCTCCTTGTCCTCCGGCTTGAACCCGATCAGCAGCTCGCCGACCGGGTTCAGCGGCCAGGGGTCGGCCACCCGGAGATACTCCTCCGCCGGGATGCCCCAGATCTGGGCCGCCAGGCCCTGTCCACCGCTCCCGCGGAGCCCCTCGCCGATGCCGGGCGTCCTGGGGGCGAGCGGATACCGTGACGCCTGGACCAGCGTGCGCGCGGCGCCCTCGTCGCGCATGTGCACCATCAGCACACCGTGCGCGCCGGCGGCCAGCACCTGCTCCACCATCCAGTAGTTCGCCCGCACCGTCGCCTCGTCGATTCCGCCGACCGGGAGCGTCACGATGACCGCCGGGGTGCGGTGGCCGCTGAGGGTCGGCCCCCCGTCGACGAGCCCCTGCATGAACTCCCTGAACTGCAGCGCGTTGAACGGCGCCTGCTCGACGTTGTACCCGATGGCGTCGGCCCAGGTCTGCGCGAACCCCTTCCCGTCCTCGTACCCGCCGCCGGGGAACTGGAAGTAGTAGACCGGCTCGCCCATCTCGATCAGCTCGATGGCCTTGTTGATTCGTTTGGGCGTATAGCTCGACCCCGACGGCTGCGCCGACAGCCCGATGACCAGCGCGAATACCGCGAGCGCGGCGAGAGCGAACGTCTTGAATCGTGTCATCTGCATCCTCGGGTTGCCGTGGCTGAAGTCGGCCCCTGCCATCCGCGCCCGCGCGTCATCGCCGTGATGACGTCACCGGCGGGCTGCCCCACCGCCGTCAGCGCTCAATCGTACACGACGAACAGCACGAGCATGACGAGCACGGCACCGGGCACAGGTTCAGCCCGCGCCAGACCAGGCGGTCGCGGGCATCCGCGAGCCACCGTGGTGATCGACGGCAGGTGTATCGGTTCGGCGCCGACGTGGGATCGGCGCCGGGATCCTCGAACAAATTGCTCCGGTCGGGCCATTGCGGCTAGACTGCGATGACTTCGAATCAGCCTCGTCCTCGAGGGGGTCCCCGCCGATGCGACGACATCATGGCTTGAGACACCTGCTGGCGGTGTCGGTTTTCGCGGCCGCGTGCGGACAACCTGTCGGGCCAGGACCAGGGGCGGCAGGTACCGAGGAAGCCGGCGCCGCTGCTGGCCCGCAACAGATCGTGTTCACCCGCGTGTTTCCGCAGCCGGGCCAGATTGGTCTGTTCATCGCGGCGGCGGACGGCAGCGATGAGCATGCGCTCATCGATCCTCCCGATGCGGACTACGACGCCGCGTGGGCACCCGACGGCGCGTCGATCATCTTCACCTCGGAGCGCAACGGCTCCGCAGATCTGTATCGTGTTCAGCCGGACGGCACCGGCCTCGAACGACTGACCGACAGCCCCGCGTACGACGATCAGGCCGCATTCTCACCGGATGGACAGCACCTCGTCTTCGTCACCACGCGTGCAGACGGCACCGCCGACTTGTGGATCCTGGACCTCCAGACGCGGCTCGAGCGGGCGTTGACGTCCGGTGCCGGAGGAGACTTCCGTCCCTCGTGGTCCCCCGACGGACAATGGATCGCCTTCTCGTCCGACCGCTCGAGCGCGCTGCCGTTCGCCCACGGGCGTTGGGAACATCTCCACCTCGTCGATCTCTACATCGTCCATCCCGATGGGTCCGGGCTCCAGCAGATCACGGAACACGGCGGCTTTTGCGGCAGTCCCAAATGGACGGCTGACAGCCAGCGCGTCATTGCCTATTGCATGACGGACGAGCAGACACTCGACAACCGCCGTGCGGTGCCGGAGCATCCCGAAAGTACGCGGATCGTCGCCGTCGATGTCCGTAGCCACGTGGTGTCTGATCTGCCATCTGGTCCTGGTGTGAAGTTCAATCCCTCGCTGCTGCTCGGTGAGACCCTTGCGTATATTCGCCGGGACGGAACCGACGAGGGGATTCAGTATGCGAACGGCGCCCGTGGCCCCATGGGGCCCATACGGACCGCCGCGTGGTCGCCCGACGGCGCACAGGTGGTGTTCCACAAACGCCTGGCCGTCGAGCGCAGACCCTGGGTCAGGACCTGGAGCCGGCATCCAGACTACGAATTCACGCTGACGAGTGGCGGGCCTTCATTCAACCCATCTGGCGACCGGTTCGCGTTCGTCGGCCGAGCGGACAACGCGCTGGGTGCGGGCGTCGCGGTGGCGGATGTCGGCGGCGACACGTCGGACGTCATCTATCGAGATCCGGCACGCAATGTCCTGGGACCCCAGTGGTCTCCGGATGGCGAGCGCATCATATTCGGTCTCGGTGTGTTCAACGCTTTCTTCAACGGCTTCCACGGCCAGTTCCTCGAGCCGGAGGATCGCGTGGAAGGGGGTGCGCAGATCGCGTCGGTCAGCCCGGATGGCAGCGGGTTCCGTGAATGGACGGTCGGGCCCAACAACAACGGATTTCCGTCGATGTCGCCGGACGGCCGTCGGTTCGTCTACCGCACGTTTGGTCCAGAGGGTGACGGTCTTCGCATCATGGACATCGAGACCGCGCAGGTGACCCGCCTGTCGGACGGATACGACAACTTCCCGCTGTGGTCTCCGCGCGGCGATCTCATCCTGTTCTCCCGCCAGGCCCTGGGCGACTACGAGATCTACACCATCGCGCCGGATGGCACACAGGTGACGCGGCTGACACACAGTCTCGGCAACGACGCACACATGGCCTGGTCGCCCGACGGCGAGTACATCGTGTTCGCCTCGACACGCATGGGATTCAAAGACGAGATGACCTACACGGACGCACCGCAGCCGTATGGCGAGATCTTCGTGATGCGCGCCGACGGCTCGGGTGTGCAGCAGCTCACCGACAATCAGTGGGAGGAGGGGACACCGGCATGGCGGCCGAGGGTAGAAATACCCTTCGCGATCAGGCAGGAGTAATCCCGCGACGGCGAGTTTTCGGAAGGGATGGACTGACCGTTACTTCGTCGGCACCCGTCGTCTTCAACGCCTCGGCCCAGCCGAGCACGACGACCATGCGAGAACCACCGACTCGGGTGCGGTAAACTCCCGCCGATGCCCACCATCAACCGCCGCATAACTGCCTCGATCGAGGGTGACTTCGTCGTCTTCCTCATCGGCGCACGTTTCAACCGCTGGTGGAAGCTGCCCCAGTATGTCTGGTTCTTCTCAACCATGCCGAAGATGCTCGCCGAGGTCGCTGCGAACCCCGAGAGCGGCTTTACCCAGCGCGGCAACTGACGCGACACGACTGAGCCCCCGATCTGTCGGCGCGAGGCGTGTGCGTTGCTCCAAACCGCCCAATCCGATCCGTGTCCTGATGGATAGATCTACACTCGCGGGTCTCTTGAAAACCAGAACGCGACACCATCGGCGCTACGCGTGGCTGTGTCTGGCGGCGACGCTCGGGGTGTTGCCCGCCGCCAGGCTGCCGGCGCAGCAGCCCAGCACGGCGCGCGAAGGGGTGTCACGCCTGGGCTCCGCGTTCACGGACGACCCGCTCGTGCCAGGGGTGACGCCGGTCAAGGTGGCCCACATCACAGAGCTGCGGGCTCGGATAGACACGTTGCGGATGACGCACGGCCTGGCGAGCTTCCCGTTCACGGATGCCACCCTGATCGCTGGAGTCACCTCCGTGAAGGTGATCCATCTGCTCGAACTCCGGACCGCGTTGGCCGAAGCCTACGCCGCAGCGAGCCAGACCCTTCCCGTCTACGCCAACCCCATCATCTCTGCGGGGCTAACCGCGATACGGACCACGCACATCGCGCAGGTGCGCGCCGCGGTCGTGCTGCTCGAATCGATGCTCTCACCCGATACCCAAGACCCGGAGATCGCGATCACCTCACCAACACCGAACCCGACCTACATCACGGCATCGGGCGTTCTCACGCTCGCCGGGGTGGCGTCCGACGACGTCGGCGTGACCGACGTCACCTGGGCGAACAACCATGGGGACGGCGGCATGGCGACTGGAACGACGAGTTGGTCGCAGAGCGACATTGCCCTCCAGAGCGGGACGAACGTCTTGACGGTGACCGCGCGCGACGCGGCGGGCAACACCGCCGCCGACACACTGACCGTGACCTACACCGGCTCGTGGTACCACCAGCGGATCGATACGGCGCCGCGGCACGCGCGGTCGGCGGAGACCACAGCCTGGCTCGAGGCCGCTGGGGGATGGGGTCTCGGTCGCATGCAGATCGACTTTTCGCTCGTCGTGCTCGGCGCGAGTCCGAGCGATCCCAGACGGACGTTCACACCGACCGACGACTTCTTCAGTCCCGACTGCGACGCCGTCCCGGTGCCGATTCCTCCGGGCGGAGCGCTCGAAGGGGAGGACGGGTACGCCTGTGTGAGCGACGGTGACTGTCACCTGATTGTGGTCGACCGAAGCGTCAACCGTCTGTTCGAAATGTGGCGCGCCAACCTCGTGGGCGAGGAGTTCTTTGGCGGATGCCTCGCAGCGTGGGACATGACGCGAGTGTATGCACCCGAAGGTCGCGGCGAACAGTGCACGAGCGCCGACGCGGCGGGCTTTCCGATCGCGCCGCTCCTGTTCACCGCTGACGAGGTCGCGGCCGGATCGATCGATCATGCGATCCGCTTCATCCTGCCGAACGCCCGCATGCGCAGGGGGGTCTACGTGCGTCCCGCCTCCCACGCCGGCGGTCCGTCGGCGTCCCACCCGGACGCACCGGTGTACGGCTCCCGCTGGCGTCTTCGCGCCGACTACGACCTCTCGTCGCTGCCGAACGACGGCGCACGCACCGTCGCGCGTGCGATGCAGCGCTTTGGGATCGCCCTCGCCGACGGGGGCAACGTCGCCCTCACTGCGCAAAGCGACCGCTTCGGATCCACGGCGCAGTGGGACGGACTCCTCGGCCCGCGGGACCTCGACAGGATCCAGCCGCGCGACTTCGAGGTGGTCGACACCGGTCCGGCCATCCCACTCACCTACGACTGCGTTCGGACCCCGTTCTGAATCCTGCCGGCTCCCGCTGCGGTGGTGCCTGGCCCGATCCTTCGGCGGGTTCTCGTACTGCGGCGCATCTCTTCCCGACGTGGCGGCCGGCGCAACCGATCAACTTGTGGTGGTGGTGCAACGTGTGGGCGTGTGACGCACCATGGACCGCTTCAAGACCGCGATCTACTTCCATTGCGGCGGGCTCCAGCGTTACTCGAATGTCCCGTCACCTGTGCCGGCTACCCACCTGAGAGCCCGGATGATCCTCTTTTCGTCGCGGGTCACTTGGGGTCGTGTATCGTCTCTGCATGCTGGCACGAGGGTTGACACACAAGGGCTTTCAGCCTGGCGATCTCCTCGGCCTGGGCCGTGATGGTGGCGGCGTCCTGCTCCTTGTCTGCCTGCCAGACGCCGAGCCTCTTCGAGTTCAGCGCCTCGGCCTCCGCGGCTGCGGCTTGCTGGCCGGCTTCATACCCAGATCTGAACGCAGCCCGCCCGATCCGCAAGCTTTGTCTTGTCAGCCACGGCTCATGTTCGGCCGTCCAGGAGTCTAGCGAGTGTGCCTGAAGCGACGTCCGGTCATCATGGTTGTCGGTCGGGCACCCCGCTCGGTCGTCCATGTAGCGCTGGCACTGCTCGCACCAGCCGATATGTGTCGGGTCATCCCCAGCGGCGACACCAGCGAGCATCATGTCGCGGTCCTCCTTCAACTGGGCGATCTCCGCGGTCAACTGGGCGATGCGCACTTGGTCGGATGTAGCTTCAGGCATCCGACGCCTCATCTGGGGACGCGACGTGACCGTGGCTCGCCCATTCCAGCCGGTTCCGTGCCTCTTCCAAGACCAGCCATCGCGCCTCGTTCTGTGGGTTCTCCGTCCCGCAGCGCAATTAGAGATTTCTGCAATTAATTTTCGGCTCAGATGGCGGTGAACTTCAGCCTTGAGCGCATGAACGGCGCATCAGGCCGTGCACAGAGGTCAGCCATGTCCGAGCCTTGTGGGTTGGGATGTGCACAAGACGTCCCTCGCCGTCGCCCACGCCAGCCCCGATCTTTCGTCCAACGGCCGCTTCCGAGGGCTCAAGGTCGAGAACTGGCTACGGTCGTCACGGCGCGGTTAACGGCACCGCTCGTGATCGATTCCGTCCTCGTCATTCGTGCAATGGTTAGGCCTTTTGGCTCTCATTGAGAAAGATGCACTCCGCTGATACGCCGAGCGCAATGCCAATTACGTATGCAAGCAGGTCTGGACCATTGAACACAGTGCCAAGGACCAGGTGTCCAAGGCGCGTTGAACGAATTCCGTCGATCCAAGGAGCGTGATAAAGCTGTAGAAATTCGACGGACCACGCGAAACAGACGGCGACCACAGCAATCCGCGTCGTAGAGCTGCGAGAAAAGGCGAATCCAAGACCGAGAAACACAACAAGCGCCCAAAGCGAGTCTCCACCGTACTTGGCAACGAAATCCGGGAGCGGAAACAAGCCCGACCGCCACAGCAGGCCAGTCCCGATCACCAACGCGGTGGCGATGGCGTATACCCGGCGACTCCGTTGAACTGGGATTGTGGTTGCGGTCATTAATTTCGGGATCGCGCGATGGCCTAGCCAGTATGACTCCGGCGTCTCGACGCGGCCGACCTCCGGCACGATTCGCGGGTTGATCAGAGCCTCACCCGGCGATCCCCGCCGGCGATGCGCCGGAGGTCAGCCAGACCGCGCACGCCTTGGAGAACCAGCGATTCCCTTTGGTTTCGGGTCGCGAGACGTCGACGGCCTCCCCGACTCCAGGACCCGGGTACGTTGGCGACGCAATGGTCAAGGAACAACTCCACCACGCGAGAGCGAAGGCGCCGACTGAGGTAGTACGCCGACAGATCGACCTCTTCGAACTGCCAGGCGGGCAGTGGCACGATCAGCGACCCGTGTCGGAGCTCCTGCTGGCACAATGGGGACGGCACCTCTGCGACGCCCATGCCGTCCACCGCGAGACGCCGTGCGTGCCGGGTACCAGCAGGTTTTCGACACCATCAAACTCGATGTTGCGTTCGAGATCCACGAGACTCAGGAAGCCGATGATTGGGAGTGGGCGCGCACCAGTTCAGCTGGCCGCACTAGCATCCTTGCAACCGGTACTGAGGTCACCGAAGGCAACAACGAGCTGTTCGTGTTCAGACGCGAGAGCGGCTCTTGGCGCATCCACCGGTACCTGTTCGCCACCAACCAGCCGCGGGCCTGAACGTGCGCCGCGGATTCGATCGAGGAGACTCGTCACATGAGTTCGAACCCCCAGAAACCCCAAATCGTTCCGCTGCCGAACGGGCCGTACTACCTGTTGACCGACTTCATCCCGAAGCCGGTGCAGCACCTGCAGAGTTCCACGGGCGAGCCTCGGTCGAGCATCCGGGGCGTGGCGTTGTGCCGGTGCGGTGGCTCGAGCAACAAGCCCTTCTGCGACGGCACCCACGGAACGAACGGCTTCAGCGACAAGAGGCTCAACGACGGCCGCGCCGACAAGCGTGACAACTACGCTGGGGCACGCCTCACCATCCACGACAATCGGAGCATCTGCGCCCATGCGGGTCTCTGCACCGACGGGCTGCCCGCGGTCTTCAAGCAGGGCACCGAACCCTGGATCGACCCCGATGGGGCCAAGGTCGAGGCCATCATCGACACGGTCAAGAAATGCCCGTCGGGAGCCCTCAGCTACTCGATCGACGGGGTCGAACACCGGGACCAGGATCGCGACCCGATGGTGACGGTCACCAAGGACGGCCCCTTCGCCCTGACGGGCGGCGTCGATGTGGCGGTCGCCGATCGCGCCGAGGGCGCCTCCACCGAGCACTGCACGATGTGTCGCTGCGGGGCCTCGAAGAACAAGCCGTTCTGCGACGGCACCCACTGGCACATCGGGTTCCAAGACGAGAAGAACTAGCGAAGTGTTGGACGCTCCAGAGTTGCCCGAGGCGGGGCGGCTCGATCAACTTCATGATCGGCAGCAGCTCGCAGTTTCAGATCGCGCTCCGGGTGTGGCAATCGGTTCCAGGGCGCTTCATCGTAGGTGCCCGGCCATTGATGGTGTACCTTAACGCCCGGTCGTGAAGGGTCCATCACACTGCAGCACGAGGTATCCATGAACCGCCGAGTCGTCGCGGAGGTCCGCGCCGCCGCGAAGCTGCTTCGCATCACGTAGCGACATGCTGGAGCAATTCGGCGACGGGCAGTGGTGGGTCGACCTGGTGCGGATTATGGGCATCGATGTCCTGCTGTCGGGCGACAACGCCGTGGTGATTGCCCTCGCCAGCCGCTCGCTACCGGAACCCCAGCGCAAGTGGGCCATCATCGGCGGCGCCAGCGCGGCGATCGTGCTGCGTGTGCTGTTTGCGACCGTCATCGTCTGGCTCCTGCAGATTCCGTATCTGAGGCTCGTCGGCGGCGTGCTGCTGATCTACATCGGTGTGAAGCTCGTGGTGCCGGAAAGCGGCGGTCATGGCGACGGGATTCAGTCGAGGGCGAACCTGTTTGGCGCCATTCAGACCATCCTCGTGGCCGACGCAGTGATGTCGCTCGACAATGTGGTGGCGATCGCCGCCGCGGCGCGCGGGCGCGTGTCGCTGATCGTGCTCGGGCTCATCATCAGCATTCCCCTGATCATCTACAGCAGTCAGGTTGTGCTCCGGGTGATCAACCGCTTTTCCATACTCGTGGTACTGGGAGGCGGACTCCTTGGATGGATCGCCGGGGAGATCATCGTCAGCGACCCGGCCGCGCAGGCCCGACTGCCTCTGGATGCACACCTGCAGGAGCAGATCGCCAAACCGCTGCTGGCGCTCCTCGTGATGGCGATCGGGATGGTCCTGGCTCGCCGGGCGCGTACCCGGGAGCACGACATGGGCAATCTGGTGTCGGAGGAACGCGTATGACCGACACGCTTCGCATTCTGGTCCCGATCGATGGCTCGGACGCCGCTCGTCGGGCCCTCATGCATGTGATTGAGCTGGCCAGGCGCGGGCTGGCGGTCGACGTGCACCTGCTGAACGTCCAGCCGGCGGTGCGCGGAATGGCGGCCTCCCTCGTGTCGCACCACGACATCGAGAGCTATCACCGGGACGAGGGGATGCGGGCGCTCGCCGAGTCGATTCGCCTCGTCGAGGCAGCCGGACTCGACCTGCACGAGCACATCGCCGTCGGCGATCCGGGCGAGACGGTGCTCACCTTCGCGCGTCGCCTTC
>SXOW01000494.1 GCA_005778315.1 Acidobacteriota bacterium | reverse complement strand
CGCCGGGGACCGACATTCCGTGAATCGCTGCTCATGCATGCGGTGGCCAGACTGGCGCTGCATCCCCTCATCCCGAACATTCAAGCCTCGTGGGTGAAGCTGGGACCTCGCGGGGTCGGTGCCTGTCTCGAGGCCGGAGTCAACGACCTGGGCGGCACGTTGATGAACGAGAGCATCACCCGAGCCGCCGGGGCGGCGTTCGGCCAAGAGCTGTCGCCGGTGCAGATGGAAACCCTGATTGCGGGAGCAGGACGCACGCCACGGCAGCGCTCTACCGCGTATGGCGACCCGCCCGCCGGGCAGGTGGCCCGCTCCTACCGCGCGGCAGACCTGGCCCCCGTCGTGCAAACGCCAGCGCCAGGCTGGGCGCGCACCGGTCCGCCCACACTGGTGAGACCTGGACTTGAACCCGACGCCGCTGACACGGCTGGCTAGTCCCCTGGAACCGGAGCCGAGGCGGTCTACGCGCGCCGGGCCGCGGTCGCGCGATCGACGATGGACACCAGGGTCGAGACAATCAGCGCGTAGCTGATCAGCCGGGCGACCATCAGCAGCGCCGCGGTCAGCCAGGGCCAGACCTCAAGTCGAGCGGCCGCCAACACCACCAGCGGCGCGAAGTAGAACACGCCGTTCCACCGACCAATCGCGCTCATCCGAAGTCGCTTCTGTCGATGCACCACGTAGGAGTCAATGACATATTGACCGAACGCGACGGTGACGAGAACCGGCAGCGCGAACGGGACCAAACCGGCCATCCCGGCTCCGGTGGCCCCCGCCGTGACGAACAGCCAGTCGGTACCGTGATCGAACACCTGGCCACCGGCTGACGCCGTGCCCCGCCGGCGCGCGACCTTCCCATCGAAGTAATCACTGGCAATCGCGACCCCCAGCAAGCCGGCCAGCAGCGCACCGCTCAGGAAAGTCGGTCGCGCCAACGCGAGCGCCACCGGCAAGACGAGGGCCAAGCGGACAGCAGTCAGCAGGTGGGCCACGGTTCCCTGGGACTAACCGAAGAGGTCCCGTTGCGCCCGGCCCCAGAACGCCAAGCCGAACAAGGCGTTGAACAAGATGAAGAAATTGTGCTGGACGAACCCGAACGCGGCCATCTGTCCCTCGTTCTCGGGAAACAGGATGACCCAGAAGGTGATAGCGGCCGCGCGCATCGGCGTAGGGACCGCGGCGGCAAAAAAGATCACGGGCAGGTAGCCGAGAAGCGACAGAAACGAGGCATCGATGCCAAACAGACGCAACGCCACGGTGTAGACGACCACGGCGGAGAGGAGAGCTGGTGAACGCAGGAGGAGGAACAACACGTAGTGCTTCACCCTGGCCACTCTGAACGCATGAACAAGTGGCTTGTCACGCAGGCGGTTGTTGGGCAGGACGGCGCCTCGAAAATAGAGCACCCACGCCACGAAGACGACAACCGCTCCGACCGCGATATACGGGATCAACCCGAACACCTCAGGGAGCGCCGCCCCGCTGAACGTGAACCCGATCGTCGCCCAGAACAGCAGGTAGAACACCTCGCAGAACATCACGAACAACATCACCGAGCCGACCTCCCACCCTGGGACGCCGTCCCGTTTGTTCAGGTAGTAGGCCATCGCACCCTTCCCGATCTGCTCGTTGAAGATCGAGATGATGTAGGCACTGGCCCGGATGGGCAGAATGTCGCGATAGCGGATCGGCTTGATGAACCAGGTGAGTGCCCGCGTGACCACCAGCGTATCGATCAGGAAATAGAAGCCTGAATAGGCCACCATCAGACCGATCCACGGCACCCATCGGACCGTTCCGAACACCTGGACCATGTACTCGACCAGCGACAGCCCTTCTCGGGCCGCGGCACCGTTCAGACGGTAGTAGAGATACGCGAAACACGCGAGGCTCAACGCCACGAAGCCGAGGCGACCAACGGCGCCGCGCTTCGGAGGCGTCCCGGGGATAGGCTGGGTCATGGTGCCGGGTCTCCCAACTTCGCCAGCGTGTCAGACAACGGGGTGAGGCGAATGCCCAAGTCGGCGTCGGCGTTCTGCGCGACCTCCTCGTCGGACGTGATCACATCGATCACGGTCGGCGTCATGCCGCCGGAGCGGGTCAGCCCCACCACCGCGGCCCCCAACCTGGCCAGCCACACCGGGGTCGACTTCACGGCAACCTGCCTACCCAACCGAACCGCCGTCTGATGGAGCAGATCACGATAGGACAGTGTGGTTGGACCGACCAGGTCGAGGGTCCTGACTCCACACACGGGCCGCTCTCCGCACCCCGCGATTGCCGCGCACAGATCGTCGATGTCGAGTGGGCGCAGACGATGCGCGCCGCCACCCAGCACCCTGACGGTGCCCTGCGATGCGCTGCGGAGCAGTGCTCGACCACCCGCGGTGTCTGGTCCAAGGAGCAACGGGGTGCGAATGATGGTGGCATCGATGCCGGAGTTGGCCACCACCTGCTCGGCCTCACCCTTGGAACGGAAATAGCCGTTGGGAGAACGCGGGTCCGCACCAAGCGAGCTGATGAACACCACGTGGCGGACCGACGTGGACTGGGCTGCTCGGATGAGGGCCCGGGTCGTACCGACGTTCGCGGTCTGGTAGTCGCTGGTCTTGCTCTCGAACAGGATGCCGGCGAGATGGACCACGCACTCGACGCCCTGCAGCGCCGCGATGAGGCTGTCTGGGTCGTCGTAGTCGATGATCGCTGGGGTCATCCCCGCCGCCTGCGGCAGGTCGTCGACCGCCTGCTGACGACGCACTCCGGCCACGACCCGGATGTCGCCGCGACCTGACTCCAGGAGGCGCGTCAGCAACCTCGTGCCGACAGCGCTGTTGGCCCCCGTCACCGCAACGCTCGAACATGGCGCCGCTACCGGAGCGTCCAGAAGACAACCTCCGCACCCGTGAACGATTCCGGCAGCGCCAACTTCACGCCAACTCTCTGCAGGTGTGTCATGACGACCATGGTGAGGACCCGGTGAGGCGAGCACGCGCGCCGGGATGGATTATAGCGGCAGGCGACGCTCGTCCAGACACGCGTGATCAGGTATGCTCGACCCACACGGGCTATCTAACTGGCCGGAGGATCCATATGACACGTCACCACGCCGGTATTGTCGCGGTCGCCATCGCCCTGACGCCATGGGCGGCGCCGCTCCACGCACAGTCGCCGACGGGCGAGGGCGCGAACGCGGTGCTGCCCTGGGCATTCGTGCTCAACGAGCCGGAGCCAGCCAACGCGGAAACGGACGACCCGGATGAGGTGGTGACCGTCCCTGGCTCCAGGCTG
>SXOW01000493.1 GCA_005778315.1 Acidobacteriota bacterium | reverse complement strand
CGGCGTCGTCGGCGGCGATCACATCATTTACGTCGACTTCAAACGACGGTACGACCTTGCCGCCCGCATCGCTCGAGCCGAAAGCAAAGGACAGCTCACGGTCGTTGACGGGCTGAAACGGTGCGAACGCCGGGCTGGCATCGCCGTCCTGGATGTGGCGGGCCATCAGATCACCGATGCGCTGATGGCGGCCATGATTCACCAGGCGTTTCTCCTTGGGGCGCTCTACGAGCTGGACCGCTACGGACAGATCACCACCCGGTTGTTCGAGAACCTGAACACCAGGCTGTATCAGTCGTCAGGCGCACACAAGTTCGTGGCGTTGCTGTATGGCGAAGTGTCCGAGGAGGGCACCTTTCGGTTTCTGTCCGCCGGGCAGCCGCTTCCGTCGGTATTTTCACATCGCGAGAATCGTTTCGTGACCGTGACGGACGACCGGCGCCGCTCGGCTCCGCCGCTCGGTCTCCAGCCGTCATTGCGCGTGATCGACCGGCGCACGAATGAAAGCCCGTTCGGCTTCAAAGAGCAATACGAGGTGAACGAGTGGACGCTACTCGGGGCCGGAGACATTCTGTTGCTCCACACGGACGGCCTGTCGGAACATGCCGATGACACGTACTTCCCCAGCGCGGTCGAGGCCGTGCTCCGAGATGCGAAGGATGGATCGGCCCGCGAGATCCACGATGCCATCCTTGCGGATCTGCTGACCGTCGGCCGTCCGGCCGATGACATCACGCTCGTGGTGGTGAAGCGAGCATGAGCGCGAGCCCATTGTCCTGTCTGAAAGTCTGGTGCGTATGTCGATGAAAGCCGTTCGTTGTCACCGTTATGCCGGCCTTGGCGCAGATGGTCGGCCGATCCCCACGCCGGTTCCACTCCACGAGGTACTGTCGCTGGACGAGGTTCCGGTGCCCGAGTGTGCCGACGGCCAGGTCCTGGTCCGGACGCACTACGCGGGTGTGCAGTACCCGGACGCCTTGCAAGCCCAGGGGCTCTACCAGCACAAGCCGAGTCTGCCCTACGTGCCCGGTATGGACGTGGCGGGCGTGGTCGAGGAGATCGGCGTCGGCGTCGAGCACGTGGCCGTTGGTGATCGCGTGATCGCGCAGATGAGCATCGGCGGGTTGGCGGAGGTGGCGGTCGTCCCCGGGGCGTCCGTGTGGAAGGCGCCGGACGGCATCGATCTGTCGACATGCGCCAACCTCGGACGCAACTTCTTTCCGGCGTATCACTCGCTGAAGGTGCTCGGCGAAGTCAAGCCGGGCGATTTGGTGCTGGTCGACGGTGCGTCCGGTGGCGTCGGCATGGCGGCGGTCGGGTTGGCGAAGGCCATGGGGGCACAGGTGATCGCCGGCGTCAGCGTCGCGGAGAAGCAGGAATTTCCGCGGGCGGCGGGCGCGGATCGGGTGTTGGTCTACGGGCGTGACAAGGACAGCTACCGGCAGTTCAAGATCGAGGCGAAGGCGGCCGCGGATGAACTCGGGCACCCCCTTGGCGTGGATGTCGTCGTCGACATGGTGCAGGGAGACCTCTTCGAGGCGCTGGTGTCTTCCATCCGGCCGCTGGGCACGATCTGTCTCGTCGGTTTCACCGCGGGGCAGAAGCCGATTCGGCCGGGTCTGCTGCTGATCAAGCAGGCCGTCGTTGTCGGCAGCATCTGGGCCGGCTGGGCGGAGGCCAATCCCGAAGGGCATCAGCAGAACGTGGCGGAGATTCTGGGGTTCTTGGCGAGCGGCGCGATTGAGGCGAGAGCCGATCGCATTTACCCCGTCAATCGGTTCGTGGAAGCCTTCGAATTGTTCGAGCACAACACAGGACGCGGGAACACGGTCGTGCAGTTCCCGGTTCCAGGGGACTAGTCGCGGCACGGACGCGTGATAGGCGTCGTCGGCGGCGACCCCCGCCGAGACGGGACTCGTGCTCATTACGTCGTTGAAAGGAACGCGACAGCGGAGTAGGCTTACCCATACACCATGAAGAAGAATCCCCACTTGGCCGCCACGGCAAAGGGACGGTCCATCCTCGTGCTCGGGTGTGGATACGGCCTCTGGCTGCTGGCCACTGCTGGCCCGGTCCTCGCGTCCGAATACGAGGTTGTCGCGGCGGCGAAGGCGCAAAACGATGCGGCTGTGGCGACACTCATTGCCGCCGGAGCAGACGTCAACGCGCCCCAACCGGATGGCGCGACGGCGTTGCACTGGGCGGCGTACTGGGATGCCCCGGAGACAGCGTCGCGACTCCTCACCGCGGGGGCCGATGTCAACGCCGTGAACGACTACGGGGTCACGCCGCTGGGGTTGGCGTGTGACAACGCGTCGGCCTCGATGGTGGTCCGGTTGCTGGACGCCGGAGCGGACCCGAACCTTGCGCGATCGACCGGCGAGACGCCCTTGATGAATTGCGCACGAACCGGTAGTGCCGCTGCGATTGAGGCCCTGCTGACCCAGGGCGCCAACCCGAATGCGGCCGAGTCCGTCCGGAATCAGACGGCGCTCATGTGGGCCGCGAGCGAGGAGCATACCAGCGTCGCGCGGCTGCTCCTCGAGGCTGGCGCCGATGTGGGAGCCCGCACCACGACCGGGTACACCGCGCTTCTGATCGCGGCGCGCTCCGACGCGCCCGCGTTGGCGGGCCTCCTGCTGGACGCCGGCGCCGATGTCAACGACCTCGCGCCGGATGGCATGACACCGCTCCTGGTGGCGACCGTGCGGGGCCATGCGGACTTGGCGATCACGTTGCTCGAACGGGGCGCGGACCCCAACGCCTCTGCCGGGTATACCGCCCTGCACTTCGCGGCCGGTTAGTGGCATACCGAGCTGACGGGCCAACTGCGCGGGATCGAGACCGATGGCGACGAAGAGTGGCGTTCGATGAACGAGGTGAAGGTGGGCAAGCTCCGCCTCGTAGAGGCCCTGCTGGCGCATGGAGCGGATGTGAACGCGCGGCTCGTGACTCCACCACCGCAGTTCGGGTATGCCAGCGGCCGGTTTCGCGTGAGTCTGGTGGGCGCCACGCCGTTCTTGCTGGCGGCGATGGATGCTGATGTCGACGTGATGCGCGCGCTGGCGGCCGCCGGGGCCGATACGGACGCGGCCACGGACGAATTCACCACGCCGGTCATGGCGGCCGCCGGGCTTGGACAGGTCCCCGCGGAAACACAGGTGACGCCAGAGGAAGCGCTCGCTGCGGTTCGCGCTGCCCTGGAGTTGGGAGCCGATGTCAACCAGGTCAACCACGAGGGTCGCACCGCGTTGCACGGGGCCGCTCACATCCGCGCCGACGCCATCGTCCAGGTGTTGGTCGACCACGGGGCGGACATCAACGTGGCAGACCAGCGTGGTGTGACCCCGCTCATGATCGCGGAAGGGGGCGGACACATCTTGTTGCCCGGTCTCGGCGGTGGGAGCACCGCGGATTTGCTGATCGCCTTGGGCGCCACCCGGACCGCGGACTCCGAATCGACTGAGATCTACAGTCAAGGAAAGATCCGCTAATTTGACCGTCACGCCGATGTCGTCACGCGTAGCCACCATGGTGTCCCTCGTCGTGGTGCTCACCACCGTGACGACGCCTCGGGTGGCCTCAGCCGGTCAGGATTCAGTGGATGCCGCGAGCTATCGGGCGGTCCTCGACCGCTACTGTGTCGCCTGCCACAACGAACGCCTGCAGCGTGGTTCGCTGGTTCTGGACAGCGCCCGTCTCGACGACGTCGGGGCCGACACCGCGTTGTGGGAGAAGGTCCTGCAGAAGCTGCAGACCCAGTCCATGCCGCCTCCGGGTCGGCCGCGACCCGACGCGGTGGACTACGGCCGATTTGCGTCGTGGCTGGAAACGGAACTCGGTGCGGTCGCCGCGGCGGCACCGAACCCAGGTCGTCCCACCATTCATCGACTCAACCGCCTCGAATACACGAACGCCATACGGGATCTGCTGGGCGTCCAGATCAACGCGGAGGCGCTCTTGCCGGCCGACGATCTGGCCTTCGGGTTCGACAACAACGCCGATCTGCTGACGATTGCGCCCGGGCTGCTGGAGCGCTACCTCTCGGCCGCGCGGGCGGTTACTCGCCTGGCGTTGGAAGACCCGTCGATCGACGCGGACGTGGCGCGATACACCATCGCGGCGCTGGACCCGCAAGACGGTCGGATGAGCGAGGATCTGCCGTTTGGGTCGCGAGGGGGAACGGCCGTCCGACACCACTTCCCGCTTGATGCCGAGTATGTCGTCAGCCTCCGCCTGGGCGGCAACGTGAGGGAGCCCCAGGAGATGGACGTCCGCCTCGACGGCGCGCGGGTGGCTCTGCTCGCTGTCGGCCGCTGGCCCGAGGAGAGCGGACGCGAGCTTGCGCCGATAGGACCGAGTGGCGCGGTTACGGTCCGGTTTCCCGCCACGGCGGGCGCGCATACGCTCGGCGTGTCATTCGTCGAACGGACACCGATCATTGAGGGGGTGGCTCCAAGCCGGCTCCCAGTGTGGACCTTTGGCACCGGTCGCGGCTTTGTCGAGAAGATGACGCTGGACAGCGTAGAGATCGCGGGGCCGTATACGCCCGACACCGTGGCCGGCGGGGCGGGGGAGCATCTGAACCGCGATGGACGCCCCTACATCTTTGCCTGTCGTCCGACCGACGTCGACGACGAAGGTCCCTGCGCCGACCAGCTCCTTGCGGGATTGGCTGGGCGGGCGTATCGCCGGCCGGTCACCGATGACGACGTCATGACGTTGCGGACGTTCTTTGACGAAGGCCGACGGACTGGCACCTTCGCATCCGGGATTCAGCGAGCGCTGGAGATGATATTGGTCGACCCGGAGTTCCTGTTCCGTCTGGAGCGAGACCCGGCCGGGGTGGCGCCGGCTACGGCGTATCAGCTCACCGATGTGGAACTGGCGTCGCGTCTTTCGTTCTTTCTGTGGAGCAGTATCCCTGACGACGAACTGCTGGTGGCGGCCGAGAACGGGCAACTCGGCCAGCCGGCCATACTCGAGGCCCAGGTCAGGCGCATGCTCGCCGACGAACGGTCGGACGCACTCATGTCGAGCTTCGGCGGCCAGTGGCTGCACTTGCGGCGGATGCGCACAGTGACGCCGGAAGTCAGCGCGTTTCCCGGTTTCGACGACAGCCTGCGCGACGCGCTGGTCCGTGAAACGGAACTGTTCCTGGCAAGCCAGTTCCGCGAAGACCGCAGTGTGGTGGACCTGCTTGCCGCCGACTATACCTTTGTCAACGAACGCCTGGCCAGACACTACGGCCTTGACGGGGTCTATGGCAGCCGATTTCGACGGGTGACGTGGGACGACGAGAATCGGCGTGGGTTGCTGGGCCACGGGAGCATCCTGACCGTCACCTCGCTGGCCACCCGGACCTCGCCCGTCGTCAGAGGCAAGTGGGTGCTGGAGAACATTCTGGGCACGCCGCCCCCACCGCCACCGCCGGACGTGCCCGCGTTGCCAGACCGGACCGAGAGCGGAGAGGTCCAGTCGATGCGGGCGCGGATGGAGTCCCACCGCGCCAACCCGGTGTGCGCGAGTTGTCACTCTCGCATGGATCCGCTGGGGTTCGCGCTGGAGCATTTCGACGCGGTGGGCCAGTGGCGCGACACCGAGGCCGATACGCCGATCGACGACTCGGGGATCTTGCCTGACGGGACCACCTTTGACGGGCTTCCGGCCTTGCGAGAGGCATTGCTCGCGCGCCGGGGCGAGTTTGTCGCGACCGTGACGGAAAAACTGCTGACGTATGCGTTGGGTCGCGGGATCGAGTCCTATGACCGGCCGGCCATCCGCGCGATCGTGCGCGCGGCGGAGCCGGATGACTACCGCTGGTCGTCGCTGATCCTGGCGCTGGTCCGGAGTCAGCCGTTCCAGATGAGGAGATCGGAATCATGATCATCACCAAGCGAGCGTTGCCTCGGCGGACGATCCTGCGGGGTCTCGGCACCGCCGTCGCGTTGCCGTTGCTGGACGGCATGGTCCCCGCCCTGACCGCCCTGTCGCAGACCGAAGCGAGACCAAAACCGCGGCTCGGTGTGGTGTATGTGCCCCACGGCGCGGTCATGAACAACTGGACACCGACGGTGGAGGGGGCCGGTTTCGACTTCACGCCAATTCTGCAACCCCTGTCCAGCTTCAGGGATCGACTGATGGTCTTGTCGGGCCTGGATCATGCCCCGGGGGCCCAGATGCCGGGGGATCCGGCCGGCGGACACGGACGGATTACAGGCGCCTTCCTGACCGGGGTTCATGCCAAGCCGACGGAAGGGGCCGACTTCGAAGCCGGACGGTCGATGGACCAGATCGCGGCGTCGACCTTGGGCCGGCAGACACAACTCGGCTCGCTTGAAGTCGGCGTCAGCTTGCCCGACTTCGCCGGGGCGTGCGATGCCGGATTCAGCTGCGCGTATATCAGCACACTGAGTTGGAGCACCCCCACGACGCCGTTGCCGATGGAGAGCAGTCCGCGAGCCGTCTTTGAACGGCTGTTTGGCGACGGCACGACGACGGACCCGGCGGTCCGGCACGAGCGGATGGCGAAGGACCGCAGCGTGCTGGATGCCGTCGCCGAGAAGCTGTCGCGCCTGCAGCAAGGGCTGGGGTCAACGGATCGGGCCAAGCTGTCGGACTACCTGACCGCGGTGCGGGACATCGAGCGGCGCATCGAACGAGCCGAGGCGGAGCTGGATCGCGAGCTGCCGCTGGTCGAGAGGCCGGCCGCGGGCACGCCGAGCTCCTTTGAGGAGCACGTCAAGGTGCTCTTCGATCTGCAGGTGCTGGCCTATCAAACTGACCTCACGCGGGTGATCTCTTTTCTGATGACCCCGGAGCTCACGGCCCAGACCTATCCACAGATCGGGATCCCGGATCCGCACCACGCCTTGTCACATCATGAGAACAATCCGGAGAGTCTCGCGAAGTTGACCAAGCTTGGCGGCTACCACACCGGTTTGTTCGCGTACTACCTCGACAAGCTGCGGGCGACACCGGACGGCGACGGTTCGCTGCTCGACCAGGTGCTGGTCCTCTACGGCAGCGGTATGAGCAACAGCAACCTCCACAACATTCAGAACCTGCCGATTCTGCTGGCGGGGGGCGGCGCGGGGAGGCTCCGTCCAGGGCGCCATGTCCGATACGCCGATGGCACTCCACTGACGAATCTCTATCTATCGTTGCTGGACAAGGTGGATGTGCCGATCGAGCGCTTTGGCGACAGCACCGGCCGACTCGCGCACTTGAGCGACCTCTAGACGCCGCCGACTGGACGGTCGAGCGCGACCGGTCGTCGCTCGGTCGCGCGGCCGGACAAGCCGCTCGGCGCTATCTGTCTCGTCCCGGGTTGGTGCTGCCCACCGACCGTGGAGGTGTGGCATCTTTCCACAACACCTGCAGACCGGTCACCGCTAGGTAGTTGTTGTCGATCATGTCCAGCATGTCGAGAAACAGCCGGCCCTCGGCAAACCACTGCACCGTGCCGCTCCCGAGCCTCCACGGCGTGTCCAGTCCGCCACGAAAGAAGACCGACCGGTCTACAAAGCTGTTGTTGAAGTCCCAGATACCGACACCGACACCCAGGAATCCCCGACTGAACAAGGCGTCTGCGCCGACGTCGGCGAACAGGGATGAGTAGTCGGTTTCGCGCGTGTTGATCGCGGCCCCCACCCGACCGAAGAGGCCCAGGTGTTTGGCCACCGGGAACATCACGCCGACCGAGCCCCCGACTAGTGGTGCGGTCAAATCCGGTTCGCCGTGGACGCGCCAACGCCGCTCGGGTCCGGCAAAGAGGCTGGCCATGGGGAAGAACGACTTGCCCGCGCGCGGCACGACGATCACCGGGACGGCGCAGGCATCTTGCCGGACGCCGGCGTAGATCGGCACGAACGAGTAGCGTCCGGGCTCGCTGAGCGTCACGTCGCCCTGGCACGCAGTCAGGGTGACCCGCCGGCTTTCGCCGACTTCAGGCAGGATGTCGATCATAAACGGTCCGGTGGCGGCTCCACCGTCGCACATATCGATCGCGACGCGCACGCGTCCATCAGGCAGCTCCTCCGGCGCCTGCACGCGCAAGTTACACGTCGGGTCGGGGATCGGAACGGTGATGGACGCACTCGTGTCACAGGTGCCCCAGCCGGTCATGACCGCGGCCGTCACGGTGACCGTGCCAGGCGCCTGCGAACCGAGGTGATGCTCCCAGCGGAGTCCCTCCGGCGTGACCCGCGGGTTCGAGAGTGTGACGGGGGCCGCGTCGTCGCCGCCTCTGGTGAGTGTGATCTCCGCGCTGGCCTCAGCCAGCAGCTGGTCGAGCTTCTCCTGATCCGTCGCCGGGGTCACCGTCTCGCCAAAGATCTGGCGTGCCAGTTGGGGGCCCGCCGTGACCACCGCTGTCACGCCGCTCTCGTCGTGGCTCAGCGATACGGCAACGCTGCGTTCAAGGGCCGCCACCGCTGGAGCCTCGAAGTCGCGCGTCGTCTCACCGGACTCCCCGACATCATTCCGGGCCACGGCGCTCACGATGTAGACCCCGGCGTCGTCGAGCGTGTGTTTCCACTCCACTGCCCCTGTTCCGCTCATCGTGTCCGTCATGCCGTTGGGTCGGGTGAGCGTCACGTCCAGGCGTTCGGCGGATTGCGCCGCGGTGGCATCGATGACGATCTGACTGCCGGCGCACGACGGACAGAGTTCCACCGTGAGAGCGGGGGGCTCCGGGAGTGGGTCGCTGCGGAGCAGCGACAGATTGCAGCACTCGGTCGGAATGACAAAGGTATGCACCTGGTTGCCATCACGTGCCTTGACCTCGAAGCTCGGCATCGGGTCGTCATGCACCCACCGCACGGGGCCGATGAGACCCGGCTCGCCGTTGCGCTGCACGGCCATCCATTCCAGCTCGGTGCCGGTCGGGTACTGGCGCACCGACCCTTCGAACTGTTCGACCTCACGAAACAGGTCGGCGATCAGCGCGTCGACCTCGGCCCTGCTTGACGTCGCGAACGCCTGGCGCAGCACACTCCGCACATCCTCGGCCTGGGTCTGGAACAGGGTCCTGGGGTCGGCCAGCGGACGGAGACCAGGTGGACAGAACGCGTTGGGACCACCCAGCGCCCGCAACTCGACAAACTCCCGCGCTCCGCCCGTTTGCGCGGCCTGGCTGCGGGTTGAGGCCGCCGGGGCGCTCACCGCCGCGGTGTTCACTGGTGGCGCAGTGGCCGCAGGCATTGGGCGGGCCACGTCGACCACAAAACGGACGGGGTTTTGCGCGGTCGTGACCGTATAGCTCGCCATGTGGTCGAGATCGAGGACGACACGCGTGGTGCGCCGCGGATGCCGGCCGATCCGAATCGATCGCACCACGCCATCGGGGTACGAGAAGGACGCCGCGCTCACGATTGGCTCAACGTCGACAGAAGCCAGATCAAAATACAAGCGGGGAGGTGCGGTCAGCTGGCCTGCCTGATGAACCAGGTCGCCGCCGGGACCCAGCGTGACGGTGATGCGGTCCGTGCCGGGTAACAGCTCTCGCTCGATCGACTGGATCCAGTTCACCGGGCCGGCGACCCCGGCATCAGCGGTCGCGTCTGCCGGACGGCCTGGGGGCTGACCCGCCGCGCCCTGTCCCAGGGCCGTCGAGGGCAAGCCGGCAGAGGAAGCAACGATTGCGAGCGAGGCAAGGCAGCGGGCCAGGGCGAGGTGACGGACTGATAACAACGCGGGTCTCCTAGATGGCGAAACCTGTCGCGTCAGTATACGGCGAGGCCGTGGCTGCCGCGCAGGCTCTGACCTACTCGGTCTCGACTTCGACGCGCACGCCGCGGCGTCTCGCGGTGGCGCGGATGTCGGCGGTCGATGCGGGGTTGCCACAGGTCAGCAGGACCGTGGTGGCGGGGTCGACTCGCTCGGCGAGCGCGCTCACCCGGAGGTGGCGCGGCACGAGTGGGGGCACGAGTCGTGCTAACGCGAGTTCGGCTGCCACCCGCGACACGTCGCTCTTGGCGCGCGTCTGTTTGTCCTCTTCGGCGGTTGGCAGTCCGTAGATGTGACGTACGACGTTGCTGGCCCGCCCCTGTCCGATCCGCGGGTCGACCGCGACGTTTGGGGCGGGTCGGCTGATGGTGGGGACATACATGAAGTCGAACCGCCCGGCCGCTTCGATAGAAAACAGGGTCTCTTGATAGCCGAGTTCCACCTCGGTCCGGGCCGTGTGGACCAGGGTGTAGCGACGACCGTCGCCCCCATCGTTGGCGGCCTGCAACGTCTTTAGCATAGAGACAAACGGGGCCACTCCGGTGCCCGTGCCGGCCATCAGGACATTCTGGGCGTCTTGCACCAACTTCGTGAGGGTGAAGTCGCCCACAACGCGGTCCTGGTAGGTCACGGTGCAGGCCTGCTCGCTGTCCAGCCCAAACAGGGCCTCGCTCAGCCGGCCGGGCAACCCGTGGAGGCCCTGGTCCAGCCCCATGAAGAACTCCAGCCAGCCGTGCTCGATGGTCTCGGACGGGGCTGACGCGATTGAGAACGGCTGGCTGATGGGACCCACCGTCTGCCGACCCCAGGGGTCGGATTCCGGTGCATAGATCGGCTTGCCGTCTTGGCCGACTCCGGTCTTCCGCGTGAGTTTGCAGTCGTTCCGGCGCAGGGTGATGTGCTGGCCTGGTTCGTAGGTCGGGAACTGGCACCCTTCTTCGGGCGCCAACCGGAGGCGCATGAGGGTCGGCGCAATCAGTTCCCTGTCCACCACGGTGCCGGTCTTCCGCTCTGCCATCGTTCTCCTTCGTCAACCTTCCATCATGCCGGTCTCGCGCGCTTCCCGCAACCGGGCGCGGAAAAGCGCCTGCCACCGGCCCCCGTCTTGAGGCTATAGTAGGCGGCATGATCAGTAGACGATCGCTGCTCCTGACTCCTGTGGCCGCCGCCGTGGCTCGCGCGGCGGCTGGGACACAGTCCCAGGCTGGTGGTTCCATGCATCTCGCGATGCACCAGAACACCTCGAGTGCGGCCGGATTCCGAGCGTCGATGGAAGGGTGGTCCCGGGCCGGGATCCAATACGTCGAGCTGGGCGCACCGCAGTTGGCCGCCTTTCTCGAGACCGATACTCTGGCTGCGGCCCGCCGGCTCCTGGGCGACCTGGGGCTGACACCCGTCTCAGCGGCCATCGGGCTCCCGGACCTCTGGCTGCCGGGGCCGGCTCGCGCGGACTCCCTCGAGGCCTGGCGGCGGGGGTGCGAACAGATGGCGGAGATGGGGCTGCCCCGCGTGTATTCAGCGTCGGTGACCAACCGTCCGCTCACCGCCGACGACTTTGCCGCCACACCGGCGGCCATCGCCGAGGCGGGGGCCATCGCCGCGGAGTTCGAACTCACGGCGATGATCGAGTTCATCCGCACGTCGACACACCTGGCCACGCTGACCTCGGCGCTCCAGATGATCCGGGCCGCGGCGCACCCCAATGTCCGACCGATGCTCGACTTTTTTCACTTCTGGTCGGGGCTCAGCAAGTTCGAGGACCTGGACCTGCTGGAGCCGGGAGAGCTCGCGCACGCGCACTTCCAGGATGTCCTCGACGCCCCTCGCGAGCTGACCACCAACGACTACCGGCTCATCCCTGGAGACGGCATCGCCCCGGTGGTTCGGATTCTCGAGAAGCTGGCGGAGAAGCAGTATACCGGGGCTTTGTCGGTCGAGTTGTTCCGGTCCGAGTGGGTCGAAGGCGATCCGTTCGCGGTCGCGTCAGAGATTCGTCCCAAGTGCGAGGCTGTCATGCGGCAGGCGGGGGTTCTGTGACCGGGCCTTCAGGAAAGAACGAGCCCACCATGACCTGTCATCTCAGTTCGGCGGGCGCCAATCGTTCGCGCCAGTCGCGGTCGACAAGGTCATGACGCACGGCGAAGTGATTGCGCTGAGCGACATCCGACTCACCGTGATGGAGACCCCGGGGCATACGGCGGGAAGCTCCAGCTATCTCATGACTGTCCGAGAGGGCGGTCGCGATTATGCCGTGGCCATCGCGAACATGGGGACGATCAACCCCGGCAAGAAGCTGGTGGTCGACCCGACCTACCCGGGCGTGGCGCGTCCGGTCAGTCTGGCGCGCCCGCTGCCAACAACTGGCGGAGCGCGTGGCGGTCCACTTTGCCGATGGGCGTGACCGGAAGGGCGGCCAGGATACGGATGTCCGGGCGATACGCTCGCGGCAGGCGTGCCGCGATGAACTGACGCAACGCCTCCACCGATTCTGCCTCCCCGTGTCGCCACACGACAAACGCCACTGGGACCTCGCCGAGGTCGTGGTGCGGCCCGGCTACGACGCAGCACGCCTCGACCGCGGGGTGGTGGTTCACGGCGTCCTCGATCAGCTGCGGGGATAGATTCTCACCCCCCCGATTGATGATGTCGGTGAGGCGTCCGGTGATGGTCAGATAGCCGTCCTCGTCGAGTCGGCCGAGATCGCCCGTGCGTAGCCACCCATCGGACACCGGCCCACCGGCGGCCTCGCCGACATACCCGTCCATGACGCAGCCGCCACCGATACAGACTTCGCCCTCGTCTCCCGTCGGCACCGCATCGAGCGTGCCCGGCGTGCACAGCCGGATGGCCTGTCCTCGCAGCACCGTCCCGACCGTGCCCAGCCGGCGTGCGCTCGGCGGGTTCATGGTTGACGTGCACGTCGCCTCCGAGAGGCCGTAGGAGACGACCAGCGGCACGCCGAATGCCGCTTCGATGCGTCGGTGGAGGCGCAATCCAACGGGCGCGGACCCGCAACGGAGAAAACGCAACGTGCGTCGGGCGGCCGGGTTGGACAGGTGCGGGAGCACACGCGAGTACATGGTCGGTACACCGGTCATGTAGGTCACCCCGAATTCGCCGATCTGGGCTTCGATGCGTGCCGGCTCGAACCGCGTCGCGAGCACGACCGACGCCCCCGCCACGAGCGGGGCGATGAGCTGGTTGTGAACACCATTGGTGTGGTGCAGCGGCATGACATGCAGAAGGCGGTCAGCCGGTGTGATGGACGTGTGGGCTATCACGCCGTCCACATGGCACAGCAGGTTGCCGTGCGTGAGCGGCACGGCTTTCGGCGTGGAGGTGCTGCCGGAGGTAAAGAGGAGCATGGCGCGTGACCCGGGGTTGAGCGACGGTGCCGGGGCGTGGCCTGTTTTCGACGTGGGACAGGATGCGGCCAGCGTGCCAAGCCGCCACACGTCGGCCTCCTCGTGCTGGAGGCCGGCGGCCCTGGCGTCCATGTGGTCGTCCAGCACAATCCGCCGGAGGCCGGCCGCCAGGATGCGACCGTGGAGTTCGTCGGCGCCCAGGTCGAGCGGCATGAAGCAGGGACAGGCGCCGGCCTGCATGAGACCGAAGAAGAGCCCCACCGCTTCTACGGAGCGGGAGGTCAAGATGCCGACCCGCGTGCCGATGGGGAGTCCCGACGCCGCTTCCGCGTAGGCATCGATGCGTTCCGCCAACTCCGCATAGGAGGTGGGGCCGGCCTCTCCGAGGAAGGCGGTGCGCCCGACGTCGGCGTGGTG
>SXOW01000050.1 GCA_005778315.1 Acidobacteriota bacterium | reverse complement strand
GGTCGTGGCGTGGAGTATTACGACGCACCCGCGGTGCGCGTCATTACCCGCGCCGCTGCCGCAGACGACTATCGGTTGACGAGCCTGATTCTGGGCGTCGTCAAGAGCATGCCGTTCCGGATGAGGAGTACGCAGTCATGATCATCACCAAGATGTCGCTTCCCCGTCGCACCTTCCTACGGGGGATGGGTACCGCCCTCGCGCTTCCGCTCCTCGACGCCATGGTGCCCGCCGCCACCGCGTTGGCGCAGACGGCGGCCAGCCCCACCAAGCGGCTGGGCTTCATTTACATCCCGAACGGCGCAAACATGGGCCGGTGGACGCCGTCGGCCGAAGGCTCCCTCGATCTGTCGCCGACCCTCAGCCCGCTGGCCCCGGTACGCGACCAGATCGTCATCCCGACCGGTCTCGCCCATCGGCAGGCGGAGGCGTGGGGAGATGGCAACGGCGAACATTCTCGCGCGAGCGGGGTGTGGCTGAACGGCGTGCACCCAAGACGCACCGAAGGCGCCGACGTGCGCGCCGGGACGACGGCAGACCAGATCGCGGCCGCCACCCTGGGACGCGACACCCCGTTGCCCTCCCTCGAGATCGCCCTCGAGAACAGCTTCGTCGTCGGCAACTGCGACAACGGGTATAGCTGCGTGTACACCAACACCATCGCCTGGCGGTCGCCGACGACGCCGCTGCCGATGGAGCACAACCCGCGCGTCGTGTTCGAGCGGTTGTTTGGCGAAGGGGGTACGGCGACGGAGCGACTGGCCCGCCTGGGCGAAGACCGCAGCATTCTGGACGCGGTGCGCGAGGACATGACCCGGCTCGAGCAGAAGCTGGGCCCTGACGACCGCGGCCGCGTGAGCCAGTATCTGGACGCGGTTCGCGAGATTGAACGGCGTATTCAGCGGGTCGAGGCACAGGCGGACGACGCTGCGCTGCCAGAGAACCTGGCCCGGCCGGTCGGTATTCCAGAGTCGTTCGACGAGCACGCTCGGCTGATGTTCGATTTGCAGGCCCTGGCGTTCCAGGCGGATATTACCCGCGTGTTCACGTTCCTGGTAGGCCGTGAACAAAGTGCTCAGAGTTATCCCGAAATCGGGGTGCCGGACGCCCACCACTCGACGTCTCATCACCAGATGGACCCGGGGAAGCTCGAGCAGTACGCCAAGATCAACACCTATCACGTGGACCTGTTGTCCGGTTTCCTGCAGCGCCTGCAGGCCACCCCGGATGGCGATGGGTCGCTGCTCGACCAGTCGCTGATCCTATATGGCGGTGGTATCAGCGACGGCGACCAGCACTCGCATATCGACCTCCCGCTGATTCTCGCGGGCGGCGGCGGTGGTCAGCTGAAGGGCGGACGCCACGTGCGCTACCCGACGGATACGCCGATGACGAACCTGCTGGTAGCGATGTTGGACAAGGCGGGGGTGGCTCCGGCCGAGCAGTTCGGCGACAGCACGGGCCGGCTCGACCTGCAACCACTGAACGTGTAGGCAGCGAACCCACCATGACACGGTTCAGCGCTCCGTCATTGCTACTTGCCGCAGCCCTGCTCGTCTCGGCGTCTGTCGTGGGCGCTCAGCCGGCCCCACTCCCGTTGATCGACGCGGCCAAGACGCAGGATACCGACGCGGTCCGGGCCCACCTCGGCCAGGGTGTGGATCCCAACGTCGCCTCCGCCGATGGCACCACCCCCCTGCACTGGGCCGCCCATTTCGACCACGAGGTGCTGGCCGAGATCCTGATTGCGGCGGGAGCCGACACCAACGCGACCACGCGCTACGGGGTCGCTCCCATCAACCTCGCGGCCACCAACGGAAGCGCGGCGATGCTGCGACGGCTCCTCCAAGCTGGCGCCAATCCGAATCACATCAGCGGTGACGGCGAGACCCCGTTGATGACTGCAGCACGCGGCGGCGTGGTGGGGGCCATCCAACTCCTGCTCGACCACGGCGCGGCGGTTGACGCCGTAGAGGGATGGCACGGACAGACGGCACTGATGTGGACCGCCTCCCAGAACAACGCGGCGGCGGCGGCCATCCTGCTCGCAGGCGGAGCCAACCTGCACGCCACATCTGAGGGCGGGTTTACGCCGCTACTGTTTGCGGTCCGCGAAGGTAGCCTGGAGGCGTTGGCTACCCTACTGGCGGCCGGCGGTAACGCGGACGACACGCTGCCCGATGGAACCAGTGCCCTTGGCCTGGCCGTCTACAACGCGCAGTATGAAGCGGCAGAACTGCTGCTGAAGGCCGGTGCTGACCCCAACGCGATGGACCAGGGTTGGACGGCGCTGCACCAGGTGGTCTGGACGCGACGGCCCAACCTGGGCCGCAATCCACCGTTCCCAGTGCCGCTCGGTCGCCTGGATGGCCTGGACATGGCGCGGATCCTCATCGAGCATGGCGCCGACCCCAATCTGGCCCAGGAAAAGGAACCGGTGGACGGTAATCGCAACCTGCTGGACAGGACCGGGGCCACGCCGTTTCTCTTGGCGGCCAAAGCGGCGGACGTGCCGATGATGCGCCTGCTGGCCGATCTGGGCGCCGACCCCAACCTCACGACCTGGAACGGTACGACCGCCATGATGGCGGCCGCCGGCGTCGGCATCTGGAAGATCGGTGAGAACCCAGGCACGAACGAAGAGGCGCTGGAGGCCGTGAAGCTGGCGTGGGAACTGGGCAACGACGTCAACGCCGCCGACGGGAACAGCGACACGGCGCTGCACGGCGCGATCCATCGCGGCGCCGAGGACATTGTGCAGTTTCTCCATGACAAAGGCGCTAACCTTGACGCGGTCAACAGCACAGGGTGGACACCGTTGTCGATTGCCGAGGGCGTCTTCTATCCCAACACGTTCAACCGGCATCCACACCTCGTGACGCTCCTGGAGTCGTTGGGCGCCGACCCGACAGCCGGCACCCGACGGCCGATGGATCTGGCCCCGTGGGAGCGCGAGGCGTTGGCCGCGAACGCACCGGAGCAGTAGAACTCACACCATCAACCGCGTCCCGGGCATCACGCTACACCATCCGCGCCACGTCCGCGGCGCGCACTCGCACGGACGCCGCGTTGGCGGTCCGTCAGAGGCAGACACAGTCGCAATGAGCACCGAGCAACATACTTTTACCGCCGAAGTCAAAGAGCTGCTGAACTTGATGGTTCACTCGCTCTACTCGCAAAAAGACATTTTTCTCCGAGAACTCATCTCAAACAGCTCCGACGCATTGGACCGCCTGCGGGTGGAGGCACTCTCAGATCCGAGTCTGATGCCTGAGGGCGAACCCGAGATCAGGCTCGAAGTCGACACCGAGGCGCGCACCCTGTCCGTCTCGGATACGGGGGTCGGCATGAGCCGCGAGCAACTCGTCAGCGACATCGGCACCATCGCCAGGTCCGGCAGCCGGCAGTTTCTCGCCGCCCTCAAGGAAAAGCAGCGCGCCGAAGACAGCGGCGCGGCAGCCGATCTGATCGGACAATTTGGCGTCGGGTTCTACTCCACCTTCATGGTGGCGGACCGGGTCACCCTGACGACCCGTCGCGCGGGCACCGACAAGGCTGTGCGGTGGGAGTCCACCGGCGACGGCACCTATACGCTCGACGACGCCAACCGACCCAGCACCGGAACCACCGTTACTCTCCACCTCAAGGCCGTCGACGAGGAAGACGGGATCCGGGACTACACCGATACCACGGTGCTGCGCGACATCGTCAAGAAGCACTCGGACTTCGTGGCGCATCCGATTCGGATGAGGGTCACGCGTCAGAAACCGCTGCTCGACAACACCGGCATCCCGGTCAAAGGCGTGCTCCCCAAGACCGTGGTCGAAGACGAGACCCTGAACTCCATGAAGGCGATCTGGACGCGTTCGCGAAGCGACGTGACCGACGAGGAGTACCACGACTTCTACCGGCACGTCGGGCAGGACTGGCAGGACCCCCTCGCGATCGTCCCGGCCGCCATGGAAGGCGCCTTCAACGCCCGCATCCTGCTGTTCGTTCCGGCCAAGGCCCCGTTCGACCTCTACCACCGAGAGCGGATCAGCAAGGGCGTGCAGCTGTATGTGAAACGCGTCCACATCATGGACGACTGGAAGGCGTTGCTCCCGGAGTGGCTCCGGTTCCTCAAGGGCGTGATCGACTGCGAGGACCTGTCGCTCAACGTCTCGCGCGAAATCCTCCAGCACGATCGACAGGTCAAGGCGAGTCGCACCTTCGCCATCAAGAAGACGCTCGACGCGATCGACCGGCTTCGCAAGGACAAGCCGGAGGCCATGCGAAAGCTGTGGCGAGAGTTCGGGGCGGTGCTGAAGGAAGGACTGGCCGCCATCGACGACGACTACCGCGATCGCCTGCTCGAGATTCTGCTGGCCGCGACGACCTATGGCGACGAGACGACGTCCCTGGCCGACTACCTGGGTCGGATGCCGGCCGACCAGACCCACATCTACTACCTGGGC
>SXOW01000492.1 GCA_005778315.1 Acidobacteriota bacterium | reverse complement strand
TATGCAGATTCTGGTCGGCAATGGAGAAGATCTCCTGCTCGGCGGAGTCGAGCAGGGCATCGGCGTCCTCTTTGGCGTTGTAGGCGGTGTCGAGAATCCGATTCGCGGAATAGATGAGGTTCCGCAGCGTGGCTTTCTCTTTGACGATTTGGGCGTAGTACTCGACGTGCGTGGACCGCGGCACGCCGTCGGCAAGCCCGGCGATGTAGGCAGGGCCGCCCACGGCGTCCAGGTCACCAGACCGCCCAAGCTCATCCTTCAACGTCACCAGGTCGATAGCGTCGCCCCGCTCATTGAGGTTGATCATCTTGTCGAAGACGCGCCGATGCGCATCCCGGAAGAAGTCCTCCGAATCGAGCAGCTCCGCCGCCTGATTGAAGGCGTCGTTCTGAATGAGAATGGCGCCCAGCACACTGCGCTCCGCTTCCAAATTGTGCGGAAGCGTCCGCTCGGCGCGGGCAGAAGAATCAGGCTCGGACATGGCGCCCGTCCGGACGGTCGGCAGGCCGGCTGGACGACCGTGCCCGTGACCGTGCGTGCTAGTGGTCGGTCGACTCGGGTGCGGACGTCTCATCCGACCCAACTCCATCAGCTTCCGCGGGCTCGCTGACAGGCGGCTCGCGTTCCTTGCCCTCTTCCACGACACGCACGGTGACCTCGGTGGTCACCTCACGATGCACTCTGACCTGCACCGCATACGTACCAAGCCGCTTGATGGGCTCCTTGAGCAGGATCTTCCGGCGGTCCACGTCAAACGACTGCTCCGCCAGACTGCTCGCCACGTCCGCATTCGTCACCGAGCCGTACATCGTGTCGCTCTGCCCCACCCGTCGGGAGATGATGCAGACCGCTTGACTCAGGCCCCTTGCGAACGCCTCCGCGGCCGATCTTTCCGCGGCGTCGCGAGCGTCCGCTTCGACCCGCTCTCGGGAGACGCGACGCCGGTTCGACTCGGTCACGGGCAACGCCAGATTGCGGGGCAACAAATAATTGCGCGCATATCCGTTCGCCACCTTCACGATGTCCCCACGACCGCCGAGGTTATCGACGGGTTCCCTGAGAATCACCTGCACAGACATCTGTTTTGCTCCGCTCGCAACTGACTGGCCACCGCTCCATGTCTTCCGGACCGGCGCGTCGTCGCCTTCTAATGAACTGCCCCGTGCCACCGCCGTGCGACGGGGTCAGCAGGCCCGTGAGCCTCAATCCATCAATCGGTCACGTATGGGATCAACGCCAGCTGCCGGGCCCGTTTAATGGCCGTCTGCAACTTGCGCTGGTGTTTCGCGCAGGTGCCTGATAGCCGCCGAGGCTGGATTTTTCCCCGCTCGGGAATGCTGGCGATGAGCAAGCGGACTTCCTTGTAGTCGATGAATTCGATCTTGTCGACACAGAAACGACAGACCCGCTTGCGACGAAACATGCCTCGCCGCGGCCGCTCAGTTTTTGGCTTAGCCTTACCCGCTCCAGCGCCCCTCATTCCGTCACCTCCTGTGTCTCTACGAGGGCGTCAGTAGACGCCGCATCCGCGGTCGGTGTGGCCGCCTCACCCTGGGCGGCTGAAGTCTCCGTCGCGAGGGGCGACTGGACCACGGGCAACGGGGGAAGACCCCGTGCCGCCCGTCGGCGGTCGGCGGTGGCTTTGCGCTTCTCCTTGAGGCGGCGTGCCTTCCGCAGATCCTCATCGACCCGAACCACGAGATGCCGCAGCACTTGGTCTCGCACTCGGAGCCGCCGCTCGAGTTCACTCACCATCTCACCCGGCCCACTCACGACCTGGCAGATATAGATGGCCTCACCGTAGTCGCCAATCTGGTAGGCGAGCTTTCGCCGGCCCCAGACCTCGGTGTTGTCGACGGTACCGCCAAGAGCCACCACGTGACCGTCTATTTCGGTCTGCAAGGCAGTCACCTCGGCGTCCGTGGCTATCGGGGCCACGATATACACAAGTTCGTACTGGCGTTCGCGTTCTTCGCTGGACATGCTGCTCCTTCTGGACTGACGGCCACCTCACGGTGGCAAGGAGTTGACTGGCTGGCGTGCATCGCGCACACCACGTTGGAACCGCTGATTTTAGCCGAGGACGCGTCACATGGTCAAGGGACGCCGCCGTCGGAGTCTCCCTCTCGTACTTCAGACCGATTGAACTCGTTCATGACCGGTTCGACCCCGAGCTCGATGAACTGCGTGACGGCATCAGCTGCGCGCTCCACCGCCTCGTCCATCGTCTGACGCTCGTCGGCATCGAACCGGGACAGCACCCGACCCGCCAGCCCCCGCCGCGGGTCCCCCCGCCCGACACCGATACGCAGGCGGGAGAAGGCCTCGGTCCCGAGACAGGTGATGATGGACCGAAGTCCATTGTGACCACCGGCGGACCCCTGGCGCCGCGCACGGAGCCGCCCGAGCGCCAGATTCACGTCGTCCGTGACGACGAACAGGTCTGGCAGCTCGACCCGGTAATACCGCTGCACCGCCCCCACCACCTGCCCGCTGCGGTTCATGAACGCGAGAGGCTTCAGCAATATCGCGGCAGGAGGCCCACCCGGTAGGCCGTGCGATTTGGCCAGCACCGCATCCGCGGGCGCCGATTGAAACGCCACTCCCCAGCGGCGTGCCACTTCATCCACCACCTCGAACCCGACGTTGTGGCGGGTGCCGTCGTACTCGGCGCCGGGGTTCCCCAACCCGACAATCAGTTTCACACCGAAAGACCAGTCCGCGTGATCAATCAGTCGTCCGACTTGTCGCTCTTGGCGGCTGCTGGCGCAGCCGCTGCCGCCTTGGCCTCTTCGTCCTCTTCCGTCGCGGTCCCCAGGTCGAGCTTCGCCGCGATGACGTGCACCAGCATGGTGGCGGTGTCGCTCACCGGTTTCCACAACGCACCCTCGAGCAGGTCCCCAAGGCGCACACCGTGGCCGATGGTCAATGGCGTCACGTCGATCGTGATCTGCTCTGGAATGTCCGACGGCAGACACGAGATCTGCACCTCGCGTTGGACAAAGTCGATGAGGCCGCCCTGCAACTTGACGCCTGCCGCTTCGCCGGTGAGAACGATGGGCACGGTCACCGTAATGACCTGGTCCATGGCCACGCGATAGAAATCTACGTGCAGGAGCGCCCGACTCAAGGGACCAACCTGATAGGCCTTGATCAAGACCTGACTGGCCTCTCCACCATCGATGCTCAGCTCGATCAGCGTGTTGACGCCGCTGTCCGACCGCAGAATGTGGCTGATGTCGGCCGGATCGACGCTGACGGCAACCGAATGCGCTGTCGAGTCCGAACTGGAGCTACCGTAGACCACACCCGGAAGCAGACCGGCTCGACGGAGCGCGCGTGCACTGTTTTTCCCACGGCCGGATCTGGCCTCAGTCTTCAAAGTCGTGTTCATGGCAAAACCTGCGGGTCACTGAACCGAGTCGTCGTCACACAAACAACGACGACACGGAGGTCTCCTGATGAATGCTCTGGATCGCTTTTCCCAGCAGCGGGGCGACCGACAGAATCACGATTCTGTCCGACGCAGCGAACTCTGGCTTGGGCGGAATGGTGTTGGTGACGACGAGTCTCTCGAGTTCTGATTGGTGTATGCGCTCGTAGGCGGGGCCAGACAGCACGCCGTGCACGGCACAGGCCATCACCCGCGCCGCCCCGTTCGCCCGCAGCGCCGCCGCCGCGTGCGTCATGGTGCCGGCCGTGTCGACGATGTCGTCCTGGATGATACACACGCGGCCTTCCACATCGCCCACGACGTGCATCACCTCAGACGTGCCGTCGGCCGAGCGCCGTTTGTCGATGATGGCGAGGTCGGCACCAAGCCGCTTAGCGTAGGCGCGTGCACGCTCCACGCCGCCGGCATCGGGCGATACGATGGTGACTTCCGGCTCCTGCCGTGCGGCGAGGTAGTCAATGAAGACCGGCGCCGCGAATAGATGATCCACGGGAATATCGAAGAACGCCTGGATCTGCGCTTTGTGCAAATCCATCGTCAAGATTCGATTCGCGCCCGCGGCGCTCACCAGATTGGCCACGAGCTTGGCCGAAATCGGCACACGCGGCTTGTCTTTCCGGTCCTGGCGGGCAT
>SXOW01000049.1 GCA_005778315.1 Acidobacteriota bacterium | reverse complement strand
TGTTCGTCGAGGCCACCCGCATGCCCGGCAAGGGCTCGTTGACGCTGACGGGCCACCTCGGGGACGTGATGAAGGAGTCTGCCCGCGCGGCGCTGTCCTGGTTCCGCGGACAGACCGCCACCTATGGTGTCGACCCGGACTTCTATCAGAACGCAGAGGTGCACCTGCACGTGCCGTCAGGTGCCATCCCGAAGGACGGTCCATCCGCTGGGGTCACCATGGCTACGGCGCTCGCGTCAGAGTTGACGGGGCGGCCGGTGCGCGGAGACGTCGCGATGACCGGTGAGATCACTCTCTCGGGTCACGTGCTGCCGGTCGGTGGGATCAAGGAGAAGGTGCTGGCGGCGCGTCGCCACGGGGTCTTCGAGATCATCCTGCCGAAACAGAACGAGAAACATGTCATCGAGGATCTGAGTCCGGAGCTGCGCCGGGATTTGACCCTCCACTTCGTCTCCACCATCGATCAGGTGCTCGAGTTGGCCTTGCAGCCAGCCGCGACGCACCCGGCATCGAATGTCGCCGGCGCCGTGTCTGAAATACATGGGACGGTCCAGTAATAGTCCTCCTTCGCGGCACCCACGAGGCGGATACGGCAACGCTCGAGACGGCCTTGGACCTCAGCGTTGCACCGACGGGACCCACGCCGTCGTTCGACCGCTTATCGTGAGGTGTTCGACTGGTCGGTCTCCAACGCGCCCGCCCGCCCGGCGACCCCAGCGCTGGTGAAAGAGCCACGTTCGCGGGAAGCGTGACGCATCGGCGTCGGCCCGAACGGCGGTTTCAACGACACGCTTCAGGGTCAGGCGGACTCTCTGCGCCTCCAGCGACGAGAGCGTGTTGGCTCGGCGGCGTGGATCGATACCAGCCTGATAGAGCACTTCGTCGGCGATCCAGTTCCCCACTCCGGCGGCGAAAGCCTGATCGAGCAGCAACGATTTGATCACCGCCGACCGAGTGCGCAGCTGCTCGGTGAAACGCGCCGGTGACGGGAGATCGAGCAGCGGGTCGAAGCCAAGTGCGTTGATCGGCGGCTCGTTGCCAGGGTCCTCGCGCAGTCGGATCCGCCCGAGTCGGCGCTTGTCGGTGACGGCCAACTCCCCACCATCGTCCATGGTCAGGTGAAGCTTCGTGAATCGCGGCGGCCAGGCCCCGTTCCTGGTCAGGCTCGACGCGAGCTGGATCGGTTTCTCGTCCCGCGTGCGCACATCGCCGGTCATTCCCAAGTGGAAACTGGGCCAAGGCCGGCGGTCGAGCGCTAGCCAGAAATGCTTGCCCCGCCGGCTGGTGTCTACGACCGTCCTTCGCAACAGCGCGCGCTGAACCTGCGCTTCAGAGACCCCGTCGAACACAATCGCTTCTGGGAGTTCAGGCATGCCAGCCGCCGCTTCCCTTTAGATCAGGGTTAACCCCAGAGCGGTCTTCATGTCAGGGGCCTCACCTGCCCGCACGAGGTTCCGAGCCTCAGCCAGGGCAAAGAGCCTGGTCTCGATGTCCTCGTCCTCGTCAGGTTCGGCGGCATGGTCCGGGATGGCCAACGCGGTGAGTTTGAAGAAGATCATCAGCTCGTCGCAGTATCCGGGGGTCGGGTAGAACGCGCCGAGGCGACTGAGGCTGGCCGGTACCTGACCGATTTCTTCGTGGCACTCACGTCGCGCGGCCGCCTCCGGCGTCTCACCAGGGTCGACGCTCCCGGCTGGGAGCTCCCAGATCCACCGGTCGATGGCATACCGATACTGTCGCACCAGAATGATGTGGTCCGGGTCGGGCATAGGAACCAGGACGACCGACGCGGGGTGGCGGATCACGTCGATGGTCACCTCGGGGCCGTGCCAGAGGTGCACGTGATTCGACTCGACCGTGAAGACTCGGCCGGTATACACGGTGTCGCGTGAGAGCGTTCGTTCGGTCATGACGCCTCTTTCGTGTTCAGTCGTCTCTGTCACGCCATGTCACGCCATGTCACGCCAGGTCACGCTGGTCGCGCTGATCGCGCCAGGCTCGCAGGGTGTCGAGGACGCGCTGCAGGTCGTCTGGCACGTCGGCTCGGAACTCAACCCGCCGGCCGTCTCGAGGATGCGAGAAGACAAGCCTGTACGCGTGAAGAAAAGGCCGCTCGAGCGTGGCCAGGATGCGATGGTCCGCGGCCAGATGGCGGCGAAGGCCACCGTAAACGGCGTCGCCGACCACCGGGTGACCGATGCTGTTGAGGTGGACCCGGATCTGATGCTGCCGACCGGTGGCGATGGCAAGGGTTGCCAAGGTGAGTCCCCGAAGTCGTTCGGTGCCCGTGACGCGGGTAACGGCGGTGCGTGCGCGCCGGGCCCGGGTCGACATCTTCTGCCGGTTCGCGGGGTCGCGGCCCAGCGGCGCGTCGATGCGTCGTCCCGTGTTGAGCAGACCCCAGACCAGCGCTACGTATTCTTTCTCGACCTCCCGATCAGCGAACTGTCGGGACAGCTCGGCATGGGCCGTGTCGTGCTTGGCCACCACCATGACCCCAGATGTGCCACGGTCAAGACGGTGGACGATACCGGGCCGCCGCTCGCCACCAATACCGCTCAGATCAGCGACGTGATGCAGCAAGGCGTTGACGAGGGTACCGCTCTCGTGCCCGGCCGCCGGATGTACCACCATCCCGGGCGGCTTGTTGACGACCACGAGGTCCGGGTCGTCATACAGGATCGTGAGCGGAAGCGCCTCTGCCGCCGGTGTGGCGGGGGCGGCCACGGGGGTCTCGATCTCGACCAGGTCGCCGAGGTGTACTGCGTGACTGGCCCGCACGTGCTTCTGGTTCAGTCGGACATGGCTGTCGCGGATGAGGCGTTGAATTTGAGAGCGTGAGCGTTCCGGGAGCACCGCGGTGATGTAGTGGTCGAGTCGCGCTCCGTCGTGCTCCTCGGTCACGTTGAGGCGTTCGAAGGCGTTGTTCGAGCCGTCGACCAGTTCCATGGCGTCGTGGTCCGTCGACGGGCGTGTCAGGCCGCGCGCCTTTGCGGACGTCGCGCACTGGCGTCGTCCGTAGGCTGCTTGCGCCCCAGGAGGATCAGCATGACGATGGCGACCGGAACGATCAAGCCGGACAGCAACTGCGACGTGGAGATGGCCTCGAACGGCATGCCCCGTGGGTCACCCCGGTAGAATTCGATGACGATCCGGGCGATGGGATACAGCAGCAGATACGTCCAGAACGTGCGTCCCGCGAACGGTCGCCACCGGCGCTCACCCCAGAGCAGCACCCCCAACACCATCAACTCGGCGACCGCCTCATAGACTTGTGTCGGGTGGATCGCGATGCCAAGCGGAGTGCCGACGTTGGCCGCGGCCAGGGTGCTGGTGAAGGTGATGGCCCACGGGACGTCCGTGGCACGACCGTAACAGCACCCGGCCAGCAGGCACCCCATGCGACCGACGCTGTGACCCAGGGCGATCCCGGGAGCAAAGAGGTCGCAGGTCGTCCACAGCGGCAGCGCGTGCCGTCGGATATACCACCACGCCACCGGGACGGCGAGCAGCAGCCCGCCATAGAACACGCCCCCCGACTTGAGCAGCACCATCAGCTGCGCCGGGTCGCTCGTGAACCGGCGGAAGTCCACCACGAAGAGCATGAGCTTGGCGCCGACCAACGCGCTGATGATGACAAAAATGCCCAGGTCCATCACGCGTTGCCCGTCGAGCCCCGCGCGATTGGCTCGCCGCAGCGCGAACTGCAAGCCCACGATATAGGCCGTGGCGAGCAGCACGCCGTAGCTGTAGATACTGAGCGGGCCGAGTTCAAACAGCAGTGGATACATCGGTTCGGTTCACCACGAGCATGTCTAGAATCAAGAGGCCGGCCCCAACCGTGATAGCCGAGTCGGCCACATTGAACGCCCAAAAATGGTGCGTTCTCCAATACACGTCGACAAAATCGACCACATAGCCGACTGAGGCACGGTCGACCAGGTTGCCAGCGGCGCCACCCAGAATCAACGAGAGTCCGGCCCGGGTCAGTCTTTCTTCATGACCGACCCGCCAGGCGTAGACCAGGATCGCCGCGAATGCGACGAGAGCGATTCCGGTCATCAGGAGCTGCTTGTTTACCAGGTTGGCTGAGTTCAGGAATCCGAACGCGGCGCCGGTGTTGCGGACGTGCACCAAGTTGAGAAAACCAGGTATCACCTCGATGACGTCGTACAGCGCGAGGGAGGCCCGGACCATCTGCTTCGTCAGCTGATCCAACGCCAGCACGGCGATGGCGACGATGGCCATGACCCGGCCTGTCAACGCGCCAGCAACCGGTGGTATCTGAGCCGGCGGCGACGCCATCTGCTCGGTCAGTGATTCGGAGGTCATCGGGTTCAAGCCACCGGGACCACCGTGTGGGTCAAGGCGTCTGCGCATCGGACACACACGTCGGTGGACTCGCTTTCGTGTCCCGCCGCCGGCTTGGCGCATACCCAGCGCCAGCAACGGGGACACTTGGCCGCGTCCATCCGACCAACCTCGATGCCAGCCGAGCCTGTCGTGTCCTCGAAGCGGAAGACCCCGGCCTCGTTGCTCCCCTCAGGCCCGAGACGCGTGAGCGTCACGGCCGAGGTGATGAACAGCGTGGGCAGCTCTTCCCGATACTGTTCCAGCAATGTCGCGAGCTCGCCGGTGGCCGTCAGGTGCACAATCGCCTCAAGTGACGTGCCGACCACCTTGTCCTGTCGGAGCGTTTCCAACTGGCCATTCACGGCGTCCCGCACGCGGAGCAACCGGTCCCACTGCTCGGTCAGTGCGGGATCGGCCAACGCCTCGAGTCCAGAAGGAAAGTCTGCCAGATGGACGCTGTCCGCTCGGTGTCCAGGGAGGTTGCGCCAGAGTTCGTCGGTCGTCATCGGCAGGATCGGTGCCAGAAGACGCGTCAGCCCGTCGACGATGGCGTAGATCGCAGTTTGCGCGGACCGACGGGCGCTCGACCCGGGACCAAAGGTATACAACCGGTCTTTCGAGATGTCCACATAGAACGCGGAGACGTCGACGGTCAGGTAGTTGGTCAGCGTATGCACGACGGACTGAAACTCGTAGCGGTCATACCCCCGGCGCACCCGGGTCGCGACATCGCTGTAACGGGCCAACGCATAGCGGTCGACAGGCTGCAGCTCGCCCAGGGGTAGTGCGTCCGTCTCCGGGTCGAAGTCGTAGAGGTTGGCTACCAGGATCCGGAGCGTGTTCCGAATCTTTCGGTAGGCCTCGACTACGCGGGCGAGAATCTCCGGGCCGATGCGCACTTCCTCTCGGTAGTCGACCATGGCGACCCAGAGTCGCAGGACGTCGGCACCGTTGTCCCTGATGATGGTCTGCGGCTCGACGGTGTTTCCCACGGACTTCGACATCTTGCGACCGGACTTGTCGACCACGAACCCATGCGTGATGACCTGTCGGAACGGCGCGGCGCCGCGGGTGCCGAGGCCGACGAGCAGCGAGCTGTGGAACCAACCGCGATACTGATCACTCCCCTCGAGATACACCGTGTACGGCCACTGCAACTCCGGATGGTCGCCAAGAACTGCCTCGTGACTCGAGCCGGAGTCGAACCAGACGTCCAG
>SXOW01000491.1 GCA_005778315.1 Acidobacteriota bacterium | reverse complement strand
CGATCCGCTCTGTCGCGGTGTGTTGCTCCCGGCGCAGCGCCTCGACCAGCGCGGTGGCGCGTGTCCACTCCGCGTCCCACCGCTCGAGGGCCGCGGTCAGCTCGTCGTCGCGCGGGGTCGGGGTCGACCGGGCCAGTGCCTCGAGCTGGCGGATCGGCTGACTCTCCAGAAAGTCCGTCAGCTCCGTGCGCGCTGCCTCGTGATACGCGCCCTGACCAGACGCGAGACGCTCGCCGCTCGCGGTGGCCTCGCGCAGGGCCGCGTCGATTTCCGCCAGCTGGGTGACCAAGGTCTGCCGCTGCTCGTACAGGCGGTTGCCCTCCTCGATGACCTGCGTGAGCCCGTGGAGGTCCTCGACGTCCTTCTCGAGTGCTCGCAGCCGCACCCGCTCCTCGTCGCGTTCGCGTTCGCTCTGCCGCAGGGCCTCCTCAGTGGCGACGGGAACCTCGCGCAAGAGCTGGTACCGCTGCCGCTGGGCACCGAAATCGACACGCGCGGCGACCCAGGCGTCAAGCCGGCGGATCAGGCCGGCGGCGCGGTACTCGGCCGTGCCGTACCGCCGCTGCAGCAGGTAGCTGAACAAACGGTCCTGTTCATACGCGGCGGCCTTCTCGTCACGCTCCAGCACGGCGGTGGCGTGGCGTCGTTCGGACTGTTCGCAGCGGGTCTCCCTCTGCCGGACAGACCGGGCGAGCGCCGCGTGGTCGGGCCGGGCCTCGATCGCCGTGGCCACCGTGTCCGTCAGGCGGTCGCGTTCTTGGGCCAAGTGCTCGACGCGCTCAGTCAGGTCGTCAAGCGCGGCATCGAGTCGGCTGCGCTCCCGTCCCTGCTGGTCCAGCGTGTCGGCGAGCCGGCGCTGCTCCTCCGACTTCTCGCGAAGTAGCATCTCCACCCGCGTGTGGATCCCCGGCAGCGCGCTCCGCAGGCCATCGACCGCCGCTTGGCCCAACTCCGGCAGATACACCTCGGACAACCGCAGGAGGAGCTGCTCACGCTCCGTCTCCAGACGAGCGCGCGCATCTTCGGCATTTTGGAGCGAGGTGCGCCCCTCGTTCAGGGTGCGCTCGAACTCGTGCACCGCTGCGCGGAAACGTTCTGCGATGTCCGGCCCCCGCATGGTCACCACTGCGTGATCCGGCCGATCGAAGAGAACCGTGCCTCAGGCTCGAGCAGACCGCGCCGTTTCTGTCCCATCACGTGGTCGTCGATGACCTGGTTGTCGGCATAGTCGGCGGCCACCTGATCGTAGATCCGCTTGTCCACGCGCTCGCCCCACTCGCTCACCATGTCGAGGTCGCCGGTCTCTTCGTCGCGGATCTGGACCCGTACCGGCTGCTGGTCCGGCCCCCGTGCCTGGACGATGAGATAGTGCCGTACGCCGTCTCGTTCGCGCCCCCGGGTGATGACCAGGGTGTACTCCTGCTGGAGACGCTCGACCAGCTCGGCCAGCTGCCGTGTGGCGTGCTCGATGCGGTCGTCGTCGCCGGCCGCCAGGGCTCGCTGCGCGTCGGCAGACAGCGCTTCGGCCATCGCCACCGTGGCAGGTTCCAGCGCGACCGCGCGGACCTCGGCAAGCAGGGAGGCGGCCCGGTCGGCCAGCGCCGCGGTCTGCTGCTGCTGGTTCGCCTCACGATCCGCGCGCCACGATCGGACACCGATGGCGGCCCCCGCGACGAGGGCGCCGGCCAGGCTCAGGGCCAGCAGGGGTGTGAGGACCCGGCGTGCCAGTTCCGCGCGACGCACGTACAGCGTGGCGAGCGTGAGCCCCGCCCCGGGCCGGGGCGGGCAGAACCGGTGCTGCTGCGACCGGACCGTGTCGATCGCCTCCTCGAGCAGCCGCGGATCCGCGTCGTGGCCCATCTCGCGATAGCGATCGATCAGGCCCGCCCGGAGCGTGTCACGGTCGCTGGCTTCGAGGTGCTCCTCGATCGCCAGGCGTCGGCGGCGGAGTTCGTCCGCCACGTCCATCATCCGAAGCGTCTTCTCGAGATCGGCTGACCCGTTCATAGGCTCACGCGCGTCGCACTCCGGGGCCGCTGGATGGCCACGACACGTAGGATACTATCGTGCGATGAGTACGGATACGGTTCGACTTCAGGAGGCCGGTATGGGTCGTTCGCTGCAGCAGCGGCTGGATGGGGCGATCGCCATTCTCAACCAGTTCGGGATCCTGCCGTCCGAGGATGAAACCTCCCAGATGGCGGAACTGCTGGACGATGTCGTCGAGATCGATGCCGGCAAGATCACCGCCATCGGGCGCGTCATGCAGTACATGGGCGCGTTCAACGAGCTGGTGCGGAGCGAGATCAAGGACGCCAGAGTGGCCACGCGCTACCAGCAGATCTCCGGCCTGTTCGATTCGATCGTCAGCGACGCCAAGACCATGATCGGTCATGTCGAGGACAACAGGATCGACTGGCAGGAGAAGATCGCCGCGTCCTGGATGACGCTGGTGCGCGGCGGCATCCCCAAACGGTTCGACCGGATCAAGCGGGCGTATCTGGATGTGGCTCGGGACACGAAGGCCCATCTCGACCGCGAAGAACGCATCCTCACGGCCTTCGGCGATTTCCGCGGGGCGGTCAAGGCAGCCGAGGTCATGGCCTACGAGGTGAAGGACACCCAGGCAGGCCACGTGGAGGCGGCCAGACTCGCCTATGAGACGGCTCAGGACGCGGCGCACGCGTCGGACGGCGATCAGGCGACACGGGCCAGGCTCCAGCTGGCCCGGGACGAGGCCTACGGGGTGCTCCAGCACGAAGAGAAGCAACTACGTCTCCTGACGGATCTCGCCGAGCACCTCAAGATTGGCTACCACGTGTCGGAGACCGTGATGGCGAAGCTGGGGCAGACCCACGACGCCAAGGACCAGGTCTACAACCGATCCGTGACCTTCTTCGCGACGAACGAGCATGTGTTCACGGCGCTGGCGGCGACCTACGTGGCGCAGTTCGGGCTGCACGAAGCGACCCAGACTCTGAACACCATGACCGAGGGGGTGAACAAGAGTCTCGAGACCATGGCCGAGATCGGCGGGCAGGTCGAGGCGGCCGCACTGGAGGCCGCGCACGGCCCCACGATTCGCGCCGAGTCCCTGAAGAAGCTCGTCGATGCGGTGGTCGACTACCAGATGACCTCGCGCGAGAAGATTCGCGATCTGCGCGAAGCAAACACCAAGAACGTCGCGGAGATCGAGCTGGTGGTCGAAGAGGGCAAGGCGCAGGCCCGACAGGCCGTGCGGCACTACGTCGCCGGGTGAGCGCCTGTCGGCGTGCCAAGGCGCCCCGTTCGACGCGACCTCCGGGCCCCGCTGACGCCCTGAGCAGCCGCTAGTCGTATCGCAGCGCCGAGACCGGATCGATCGCGAGCCCGCGGCGGGCCGGGAGCCAGCTCGCCAGCAGCGCGGCCCCCAGCAGCGCCCCGGACACCTGCGCGAACGTCCAGGCGTCCAGCGGCTCGATTCCGAACAGCACGGCCCGCAGGGATCCCGCCAGCAGGGCCGCTCCGCCGAGGCCGAGCACCAGCCCGGCACCCGCCAGCAGCATCCCGCGGCCGACGATGAGCAGGACCACCGATCGTAACGGCGCGCCGAGCGCGACACGCACGCCGATCTCCTGTCGACGCTGATTGACGGCGTACGCCTGCACACCAAAGATGCCGAGCACTCCGAGCGTGAGGCCAACGGCCCCGAACACGCTGAGCAGCCACGCGAGCAGCCGCGGTCGCGCGGTCACGCGGCCAAGCACGTCGTCCAGCATCGTCACGCTGGTAATCGTCTGATGCGGATCCTTCGACCAGATGGCCTGGCGCACGAGCCCCGCGTACGACGACGCGTCGCCGGTCACCCGCACGACCAGACTGATGCGGTTGCGGAAGTTCTGGTGCAGGTGCAGATACATGGCCGGATCCACCGGCTCGGCGACGCCGCGCTGGCGGATGTCGCCCACCACGCCCACGACGCGGACTTCGGTGGATCCCAGCAGCACGGTCTTGCCCACCGCATCCTGACCCGGCCACAAGCGCCGGGCGGCCTCCTCGTTGACCACCGTCACCGAGGGTGTGCCGTCCCGATCCATCAGACTGAACGATCGACCCGACTTCAGGGGCGTGCCAATGGCCTGAAAGAAATCGGTGCTCACGTGGTGGACCTGCACCGCGGGCGGTTCGCCAAGCGCGTCCGATCGGCCCGGCACGGTGGGCCGGTTGACCTCGCCGTTGCCGAGCAGGGGCAAGTCGCGAATCGAGCCCGCCGCCTGCACGCCCGGTAGCGCGCGCACGGCTTCGAGGACCGATTCGACGTACGTCAGCCGCTCCTCGCCCTGGTGGCTCGACCCGACGCTGAAGGTGGCTACCAACGCATTCTGTGAGCGGAACCCGAGGTCCACGGCCGAGAGCCGGGCGAAGCTCTTGGTAACGAGGCCCGCGCCGATCACCAGCATGACGGCGAGCGCGACCTCGCAGACAACCAGCGCGCTGCGGACACGCTGCCCGCTGCCGACAGACCCACGCGCGCCTGCCCTGAGGGTGGGATCGAGATCCCGCGTGGCCCTCATCGTCGGCACCAGGCCGAAAACCAGACCGACGGCCAGCGAGGTGACGAGCGCGACCGTCAACACGAAGCCATCCAGACGGATGTCCGCGGCCCAGGGGAGGATGTCACTGCCGGACGCCAGGAGCGCGCGCACGCCAAGCTGGCCCAGCGCGACGCCAAGCGCACCCCCGATGGCGGCGAGCGTGAGACTCTCGGTCAGCAGCTGTCGGGCGATGCGGCCGCGTCCCGCGCCAAGCGCGGCGCGAACGGCGAGCTCGCGCTGCCGCCCGGACGCCCGCGCCAGCAGAAGACTGGCGACGTTGACGCCGGCGATGACAAGCAGCAAGGCCACGGCGACACTGAGGACGAAGAGGGGCCGGCGCACGTCGCCGACGATGGTGTCGCGCAGCCCAACCACCGTCACGCCGTCCCACCCCGCGTTCTCCACGAACTGGCGGGAGAGCCTCGCCGCGAGGCCACCGACCTCGTCATGCAACTGTGCCGCCGTGACACCTGGCCCCAGGCGCGCGACGACCGAGAGAAAATGCACGTCCCGGCCGCGGGGGATCGCCTCCGGGCCGAGGTTGGACAGAGGAATCCAGACGTCGATCGCCTGCGTCGCCGGATACGTGAACCCCGGCGGCATCACCCCGGCAACCTCGAACGGATCACCGTCGAGCCGGATCGTCCGGCCGACGATCGACGGGTCGGCGGCGAAGCGTCGGGTCCAGAACCCGTGGCTCAGCACGACGACGCGGTTGCGCCCCTCGAGGTGCTCCTCGGTGGCGAGCGTGCGGCCCAGGATGGCCGCCGTGCCGAGCGTCTGGAAGAAGCCGTCGGTGACGAGCGCGGCCGACAGCCGCTCGGGATCGCCTGCGCCGGTCAGGTCCACGCCGCTCAGGCCGTCCGCGAAAAAGTAAGCGCCCATCGAAGCGGCCGTGCGGCTGGACTCGCGCCAGTCCAGGAAATCGGGCTCGGACACGGCGCCGCGCAGGTTGCCGCTCGAAGGCTGCGCATGAAACACGCGCACGAGCTGCCCGGCGTCATGAAAGGGCAACGGATCGAGCAGCACGCCGTGGACAACGCTGAAGACCGCCGTGTTGGCGCCGATGCCGAGCGCGAGCGTGAGGAGGGCGGCCGTGGTGAAGCCCCGCGACGAGCGCATCGATCGGAACGCAAAGGTCAGGTCCTGCCAGAGTTCATCAAGCATGGTCGTACGCCGTTTCTCTTGTTCGCGCCGCGCGTCCTCCCGGCGACAGTAGGCGCCGGTATAGTCCATGTCGCCGAACCGCCGGACTGCCTCGGAGCGCGCGGCGGCGTCACTCCATCCCTTCGCCACCAGGTCGGCGGCGCTGGCGTCGATGTGGAAGGCCAGTTCGGCCTCCAGTTCCTCGGCCACCTGGCGCCGCGAGCGCCAGGGAAATCGAAATTGGCGGCGCCGGTGAAGCCGTTCGGAGTCGTTCATGCAGGCTGCAGGATCTTGAAGAGCGCGTCCATGTAACGGCGCAGGGCGGCGACTTCGGCCTGGAGGTACTTCCGCCCTTCACGCGTAAGGGTGTAAAACTTTGCCTTCCGATTCGCGTCGGAGACGCCCCACTCGGACTCGATCAGGCCCTTCCGCTCCAGACGGTGCAACGCCTGGTAGAGGGCCGCGTCCTCCACCGCCAGCGCACCCGTGGATTCGTCGTGGATCCACTTGGAGATCCCATAGCCGTGCATGGGGCCCTGCGTGAGTGCCTTGAGAATCAGGACGTTCACGGTGCCCTGCACCAATGCGAGCGAGTCAACCGCCATGCGCTCCCCTCATCATGTTACTACTCATCATGTGAGTGGAGCATACCAGGAGTTCATGGCAACTGCAACAGTTCGACGCTGACCCCGTTCGGGTCCTGGTAGAAGGCGACCTTGACCACCTCGTTGACCGTGAACGGCTCGACCAGCGTGGGGGCGCCGGCCGCCTTGAACGCGGCGTCGGCTTCGTTCATGTCGGCGATGCCCCAGGCGATGTTGCGGATCGCCCGCTCCCCGCTCGGCGCCAGGGTCTCGCCACCACTGTCGGCGGCCAACAGCCAGACGCCGTCGTAGCGCAGCCCGTCGATGCGCCCCTTCAGCATCTCCCGCGCGCCCCCGAGCATCGTCTCGTACCAGGTCAGGGTCGCGGCCGGGTCCGGGACCCGCAGATGGACGTGGTGGAAGCCGGGCCACTCCGAGTCCTGGACCAGTTCGATCTTGACACCGAACGGATCCTCGATGAAGGCCAGCTTGAACAACCCCGGCACGTCCCGCACCGGCGAGATCACGGTCGCCCCGGAGCCTTCGAGCGCCGACATCGTCGCGTCGAGGTCGGCCACCGACAGCCCCCAGTGGTCGATGACACTGCCGACACTCGGTTGGACCGTGTCCGCTTTCTGGAAGGCGATGAGCGTGTCGCCGATCATGACGTGGGTGGCCGGAGTCGGGGTCTTCACCGCGCCCAGGTGTTCGACATACCAGGCGACGGCCGCCTCCGGATCGACGGCCCCGATGTGGATGTTGTGGTAGCCGGTGATCCGTACCGCCGCGTCACCGACCGCCATACCCGCCACCGCGACGAACGCCAGAACGGAGATCCCGAGACCCAGATGTCGTTTCATGATGTGGTTCCTCTTGCCGAGTGACGACTGACAGGTGACGAACGCCGACGCGTGAAGACCCGCGCTCTACGTCCCGGCGTAGATGTAGCGCACGATGGTCTGCACATACTGGGGAGAGACCATATACCCCTGGTATCGGTCCGGCGTCACGTAGGCGGCGATGACCTCGTCGGCGCTGCGGCCCGCGTCGATCCCGCGGCGGGCCTGGTCGACCAGGTCCGTGTAGAAGGCGCGGTACTCCACGAAATCGCTCCACTGCAACGGGGTGTTCCAGTGCCCGGCGATGATCGTGTCGACGTCGGGAATGCCGTTGATCGCCTTCTCCAGCGTGCGGCCGAACTCGAGCGCGCTGCCCCGGTCGATCTGGTCGGGGGTGCCGGCAAACAGCGTGAGGCGGTCCGAGACCGTGGTGGCCGGGAGATACCTGGCGTTCGCACCCTGGAAATCGTCGCAGTTGGTCGGTATCGGCTGGCAGTCCGTGCGCGCCCAGTGGCGTCTGATGTTCTCGTGCGCCACGAAGTGGACTGTGTCAGGGAATTCGGTATTCGCGCCGCTGTGGTCGTAGTGGACGTGCGTGTTGATGATGGTGGTGATCGGCTTGTCGGTGAGCCGTCGCTGGCGAGCTACCTGCCGGCCCGGCGCGCCACCGCGCTGGACCCGGCGAAGGCGCTGCGCGTGTGACGGCGCGCCGCACTCAGCGCTTCGCGCGGGCCCAGGTCGCGCCGAAATACCGGTCCATCGCGTCGAGTTCCGCTCGACGGAACGCCGTTCCTTGTGTCACCTCCGCCCCGAGGACCTGATACGTCTGCCGGTCCGGATCATAGGCTGGCCATGCGGGCAGTCCGTTTCCGTTGGGATCTCCGGAGGAGGCGAACGCCACCCAGTAGTCGCTGATCAGGTCCGACAGGCGACGATCCGTCTCGGATGCGTCGTCAGGCAGCGTCTGGAACACGTAGCGCAACTCCATGGCGTGTGGCGCGCGTTCGCCCGGGTCGCGCAGATTCCGGGTGAACAGATACATGAACGTGCCGGCCGGCGTTCGGGACATGGCATTGAGAATCTCCCGATTCGGCCGTGCGAACCACAGGTCGGTGTTGTAGTCGACCTCGCTGGCGTAGAGCGCGTCCGGTGTCCCGGCGAGATAGTGGTCAGCAAGCCCGCGACCAGGCTCACCCCACTCGGCCAGCCGCGCCGTCTTCTGGTCCTCCAGGGTCGTGAACGCGCGCTGGGGCTGGACGAACATCAGCCCTTCCCCGTCGTTGACGCCGGCCAGCAACGGGACGACATTGTGTGACCCTTCGCCGAAGATCTCCGCCGGTGATGTCGGCAGGACCCACCCGTCCTCGGCCAGCGACACGCCGAACGGCATGTCCAGCACATCGTCCGCCGACATTGCCCGCATCGTCGCCAGGAGGTCGCCACCCGTCGCCACACCGAGCGCCTCCAGCTTGCCGGCGACCGCCTGCCGGCCGCGTTCTTCCGCGCTGTCGGAAAACCCGTTGGCCCGGGTCAGATGCGTCACGTTGGCCGGTGTAATCCATGTGCTTTCGGAGATGGCGCGATGGAACAGCCCCTTGGCCAGGGGCGTGGCCAGCAGCGCATAGATGCTGGCCCCGCCCGCCGATTCCCCGAAGATGGTGACGTTCCCGGGATCGCCGCCGAAACCGGCGACGTTGTCGCGCACCCACTCGAGCGCCGCGATGTGGTCGAGGATGCCGTAGTTGCCGGACACACCTCTCGCCGATTCGGCCGACAGCGCGGGGTGCGCCAGAAATCCGAACGCACTCATGCGGTAGTTGACCGACACCAGCACCACGTTCTTGTCGGCGAACCCGAACCCATCGTAGATGTCGTTGCTGCTCGCGCCAGAGGTCCACCCGCCGCCATGGATCCAGACCATGACCGGCAGGCTCGCGTCGGCGGAGTCGGCCTTGGTCCACACATTCAGATACAGGCAGTCCTCGCTCATGAGCGCCGCGCGCCGCTGCATGCAGGCGGGCCCTAACGTGTCCGCCCTCTTGACGCCGTGCCAGGGAATCGGCGGCTGCGGCGCCTTCCAGCGCAGGTCGCCGACCGGGGGCGCGGCGAATGGAATGCCGCGATACACGGTGACACCGTGCTCCAGATCCACGCCGGCAACCTGGCCGTAGGTCAGCTCCACCGGTTCGTCGACCGCCAGGCTCGGGTTCGCCACCGACACGATCGCCGCCGCCAGCAAGACTCTGGAGAGATTTCTCATGACTGCTTCCTTCTGAGCGCCCCACTATCAGGGGCAGCGCGGCACGATATGTCGAGCATGGAGACCAGCGGTATTCTACGCCCGCGCCCTGGCCGAGCTCCACCGATCACCGACGCTGCCGGGACGTGCGGGCGACGAAGATGATGGCGCCACACGCCACCGCGATGAGACCGCCCACGAAACTCGAGTAGGCGATGACGGCCCCTGGCCGGAATCCGAACCAGCGCAGCACCAGGGACACGACGATCGACGCGGTGATCGCCACGTTGAGCGCGCCCAGGATGTCCGTGATGCGCATGGTTGTTCTGCAGCGGTAGCCACGCGTCCGCGGCTAGGCGGCGCCACTCGACCTGAGAAAATCAGCGACGGCGACCGCCTCGCCAGCCAGCGCGTGCCGCAACAAGGAAATGCCGTGCGGACCCAGCCAGTCGACAGCTCCCGGATAGGCATCGACCACCGGTCGAACGACATCGAGCATCCCCATCATCGCGGCGCAGAAGATGTCGAGCCGAGCGCCGCGGCCCAGAAGCAGCGCAGTGATGTCGCGATTGCCCATGTGGGATGCCGCTCCCAGCGCTGTCTCAAAGTCGCCGGCGCCCCAGTCCCAGGTCGCGTTCAGCAGCGAGGGTTGCTCGTTGAGCATCCGTGTCGTCCGGTCGAGGTCCCCATGCGCCACCCGCACGAACTCCGACACCAGGTCGTGCGGCAACGCCGGGGGACCCTCCTGCGCCGCCACCCCCGCGCGGCCGGGCCTCATGGTCATAGCCATCAGCGAACCTGCACCCATCGTCACGAAGTCTCTTCGTCCAGGCTTCTTCATGTCGTCCTTTCT
>SXOW01000490.1 GCA_005778315.1 Acidobacteriota bacterium | reverse complement strand
TACGCAAACGCGCCGTCAGCGCGTCGCGACCTGGGCGAGGCACGTGCCCAAGATTCCCCAGCAGCGACCGCGTCGTGCGGAGGGCGCGCTCGGCCGACGGCAGCTCGAGTGCTTCGTCTGCGACGACTTGCTCCAACTCGTCGCACCGGCGCTGTTGTTTCGCGAGGTTCGCCTCCTCGCGTTTCAGCCGCTCCGCCCGCATCCCTTCCAGCCGCTCGGTTCGGGTCGCCTGAGCACGCTCGACGCGCGCCACCAGCCCCTCGACCTCCGCCGGCTCCGCCGCGCTCACCAATTCACGCCACTCCGCGTGAGGCCCGGCCCAGCGCCGCTTGAGATCGTCGGTGCTCGCGATTCCGCTGATCTCTTCGAGGGCGGCCGTCAGCTCGGTCAATCGCGCCGCCCGGTCGCCGGCCGACCGGCGACGCTCGAGCACGGTATCAGCCTGTGCCAGCAACGCGTCGAACCGGCCCTGCAGCTGTGTGATCGCCGGTGTGGTCGCGGCCGGCTCCGCCGATTCCGACGCCAGCGCGGCCCACGCCGCCCGCAGCGTCGCGAGGTTCGCGAGCAATTCCTCCGCGTTCTCCCAGGGAGCGGCGAGGAGCCCACTCAACCGTTCGCACACCGCGGTGCGGGCCGCCACCTCACGCAGATGGCGCTCACGCGCCCGATCCGCTTCACTTCGGGCCAGGTCCAAACGAACCAGGTGCTCCCGCGCCGCCGCCAAGCCTACGCTCCAGCGCTCGGCCAGGGCCGGGTCGACCTCGCCCGATTCGACCGTTCGATCCAAGGGCACCTGCTGGATAGAGACCGCCAGGGCCAATGCATCGAGGGCGGCCCACTCGCGTTCCGCATCGGCCAAGGCGTGATGCAGGAGTTGCAAGTCTGACGCACGGGTCAACGTCTCGACCGTCTCGCACAATCGTTCGCGCGGCTGTCCGCGACCACCCACGGGGGCCGGTGCCGGCTCGGCGTCGAGAGCCGCCAAGGCGGCCCGGGCGCGGCGAGCCACGGGCTTCGCCCGCGCCCGCGTCGCGACAGTCTTGAGCAGCTCGCGGCTGGCGGGCGCTCCGGACAAGAGGCGCTCGAATGCCGCCAGCGCGATGTCACGATGCTCGCTCTTGGTCGCTACCGCGAGCAACTCGTCGCCATCGGTGACACGGTCGAGCGCCGCCTGTCGCAGGGCTGCATGGTCGGATCGACGCGACACCATGGCGATCGTCTTCTGGGCGTCGAGCCGCTCCAGTGCCGACCGTCCGACCGCCTCGAGGGCCGCCGCGCGCGCCACCTCCCCCAGGTCCTTGGTAGCGGACAAACCGGACAGGGCGGCCTGGGCCAGGTCTGGGTCGGTCCCGGCCACCGCGATATCGCGCAAGACGGCCGTCGCCTCGGCTCGGACGCGCTCGTCCGTATCCGTCTCTGCAATCCGGCGCAACGTGGCGGGCACCGTCAACCGCGACACCGCGGCTGCACGCACGCCAGCATCGGCGTCCTCGGTCGCGATCGCGACCAGCAGATCCTGTGCGTCATCCGCAAGGTCATCCACGGCTGCCGTCCTGACGGACGGGTCCTCATGTTGCCACGCGGGCTGCGCGCGAAATCGGTCGAGTAGACTCATCTGGTATGTACGATACACAAGGAGGTGCTGCTGTTCCTCACTGGACAGCACCGCCGGCAATTATGCATACTTTGGGCCTGAACCGGCGTGACGTCCGGTGCGCGTAAAACAGGTGCCAGTCGGCCGAGTACGAGACGATGCAGCGCCGCCACCTACGTGTGCTTGGATCCAAGATACCAGAATTTGAATGAGCGGTGTCACCCGTTCAGGAGAGAAAGGAACTCTACGATGTCGGGCATAAAGCTGACTCTCCTCGTCACCTGTTGTGTAGCGGTCATGGCCGTGATGGCCCCTCAGGTGGCGGCACAAGGCAATCCGGTGGTCGTCATCGAGACCAACCTCGGCAGCATGACCGCCGAGCTCGACCAGGCCAATGCCCCGCTCTCCGTTGCCAATTTCTTGGCGTATGTCGAAAGTGGCCACTATAGCGGCACGGTGTTTCACCGGGTGATCCAGACGTTCATGATTCAGGGCGGCGGATTCACGGCCGACATGACCCAGAAGCCGGTCAACCCGCCCGTCAAGAACGAGGCCAGGAATGGCCTGTCGAACGATAAGTACACGATCGCGATGGCGCGTACCAATGTGGTCGACAGTGCCACGTCCCAGTTCTTCATCAACACGGCCGACAATGCCGCCCTGAACAACAAAGGCATCACGCCGGCCGACTACGGCTACGCGGTCTTCGGGCGCGTCACAGCTGGCATGGATGTGGTCGACAAGATTGCTGCCGTGCCAGTGGGCAACCGTGGACCGTTTCAGAACGTGCCAAACACCCCGGTCGAAATCCTCTCGATCACCGTCCAGTAACGTCTCGGTCACACGACTGACCGGCCCGTGTTCCCGACAGCCCAGTGAGGAGTCGCCCTTGTTCCAACGTGCAGTCACCGTTCTGCTGAGTCTCGCGGTGGTTTCGACGACCGCCACCCCGGCGACGGCTCAAGATCCCGCGCCAAACCCTCGGGTCCTTGTCCAGACCAGCGAGGGTGATTTCGAAATCGAGCTATTCCGGGACGAACCGACGGTGATCGCTACCGTGGTCAATTTTCTCGGTTACGTTCGTGACGGCTACTACGACGGAACGGTCTTCCACCGGGTCATCCGCGACGTGATCATCCAGGGCGGCGGTTTCACCGTGGGCGCCGACAACATGCTGACCGCCAAGTCTGAAGGGTTGCGCGGCCAGATTGTCCATCAGGGTAGCGTCGCACTGAAGAATACGCGCGGTACGGTGGCCATGGCACGCGGCGCCGATCCGAACTCGGCACGGCAGCAGTTTTTCGTGAATCTGGAGGACAACCGGAGTTTCGACTTCCAGAATCCGACCTCAACCGGCGTCGGGTATACGGTCTTTGGTCGCGTGACGCAGGGGATGGATGTCGTGAACAGCATTGGCCGGACTCGCACCGGTAGTCAGGGCCCGCTGCAAGACGTGCCACGCGAACCGATCATCATCACGTCGATCACCCGCGTAGAAGGGAATTAAGCCTTAGACACAACACGCTCGGCGCTCCCCCGCGGTCGCTCCCATGCCCGACCCCACCCCTCCGTCGAGCGACACCTCCGACATCGAACGTCGAGTACTTCTGCTGGTCGGTCGGCTCGCCGCTGAGCTGCGTCCTGGGTCGGCGCCAGCCGGGGTTGGCCCAAACGACTCCCTTCAACGTGACCTCGGAATCGGCTCGCTCGAACGGGTCGAACTCGCGTCACGGATTCTGCGAGACCTGGGTATCCGGCTACCCGACGAGGTCATGGCCGGCGCCGACACGCCGGCCGACTTGGCGCGCGCGGCCGGCGTAGCGGAGCCGGCCCGGGCGGAGGTCCGACCGCGAGTCGTCGCGGCCCTCGGAGACGGCCAGATCGCGCCCGACACGGTCAACACACTGGTCGAGGTGCTGGAGTGGCACGCAGGGACCCACCCGGACCGCGTCTGCATTTTTCTGCGCGAGGAAGACGGCTCCGAACAGCCGATCACCTACGGCGCACTCTGGCGGTGGTCTGTCACCGTCGCGTCGGCGCTCGCAGCGCGCGGAATCGGACGGCGTGACACGGTCACGATCATGCTCCGCACGGAAGCGGACTTCTTTCCGGCGTTCTTCGGAACGTTGTTGGCCGGTGCGATCCCGGTGCCCATCTACCCGCCGTTCCGTGCGGACCGGATCGCGGAGTATGCGGAACGGCAGGTAGGCATCCTTTCGAACGCGGGCACCCGGCTCATGGTCACGTTCGCCGAAGTCGAGCGGCTGGCCGCCCTCTTGCGAGGACGCGTGCCGACACTCACGTTTATCACCACCCTCAGCGATCTGGCGCCGGACATGCGTCGGGACGTCGAGGACGCGGCACCACTGCCGGCCAACCCGGCGCCGTGGCTCACCCCCGACGACCCTGCGCTGATTCAATACACGTCTGGCAGCACTGGCGAACCGAAGGGCGTCCTGCTCACGCACGCCAACCTGGTAGCCAACGTCCGTGCCATCGTGGTGGGCCTCGATGTCGGGCCGGCCGATGTGCTGGTGAGCTGGTTGCCGCTGTACCACGACATGGGACTCATCGGGGCCTGGCTCGGCACGATGTATGCGGGCATTCCGGTGGCGATTCTTTCGCCGCTGGCCTTTCTCTCCAGACCCGCGCGCTGGCTGTGGGCTATCCACGCACATCGCGCCACCCTCGCCGTCGCTCCGAATTTCGCGTTTGACCTGTGCGTGGCGAAGATCGCCGACGAAGAGATCGCAGGCCTGGATCTCAGTTCGCTCCGCAGCGTGCTCAACGGGTCGGAGGCGGTGCTACCAGACACCATGGCCCGTTTCGTGGCCCGATTCGCGCCATTGGGTTTCCCGCCTGACGCCATGCGCCCGGTCTACGGCCTGGCTGAGTGTTCCGTGGCGTTGGCGCTCACGCCGCGGCGTTTCCCCGCGCGCGTGGACCGTATCGACCGGGCCTTTCAGACCACCGGCATCCCGACCCCCACCACCGCGCCGGACGCACTGACGTTCGTCGCGTGCGGGGTGCCGTTGCCCGAGCACGACCTTCGGGTTGTTGACGAGCACGACGTGCCAGTCGCGGAGCGGGTGCAGGGACCGGTGCAGTTCCGCGGCCCCTCGATGATGGCGGGCTACTATCGCAACCCGGCCGCCACGCGAGCCGTCACAACGGACGACGGATGGATCGACACCGGCGATCTGGGGTACCTGTCGGACGGGGAACTGTTCCTGACGGGACGCCGCAAGGACATCATCATCAAGGGCGGCCGGAACATCTACCCACACGAAGCCGAGGCGGTGGTGGCGACGGTGCCTGGCGTGCGGAAGGGCTGTATCGCAGCGTTTGGGGTACCCGATACGACGCTGGGAACCGAGCGGCTGGTCGTGGTCGCAGAGACTCGCGAGACGGAGCCGACGGCCCGGGAGCGGCTACGCGAGGCTGTGCACCACCAGATCACTGACGCACTTGGCATGCCGCCGGACACGGTCGTGCTGGCGCGCCCGGGATCGGTGCTCAAGACCTCGAGCGGGAAAGTACGGCGTGGCGCGACGAAGGATGCCTACCTCGCCGGCTCCCTGGAGCGGGGGACCGGATCGATGGTCACCCAGTGGCTGACGTTGGCGGCTCAGGCCGTCGGCGGACGCTGCACCCACGCGGTCAGCCTGGTGCTCCGTCTCGCCTATACCGGATACATCCTGGGGATCGTTGTCGTCGCGGTACCGCTGGTGTGGGCCCTGGTTGCCGCGAGTCGTCGCACGACGACCGCCAGGCGCTGGCTGACTCGATTCTCGCGGTTCGTCGTCGCGGCCTCGGGATGCCCGCTCGCTGTCACCGGGCTGCAGCATGTGCGTGACATCGGGCCCGCCATTTTTGTGGCCAACCATGCCAGCTACTTCGATGTCGTGGTGATTCTCGCCACGCTTCCTGCCAACTTGCGGTTCGCGGCCAAGGGTCGGCTCGCGCAGTATCCGGTACTGGGCACGATCATCCCGAAGGCTGGATACCTCGAAATCCATCGCACCAAACTCGCGGAACAGATGGAGGGTGCCGACGAGGTGAGCAGCGCCCTCGCGGACGGCGAATCGATGTTCGTCTTCCCAGAGGGCACGTTCGTGCGCGCGCCCGGTCTGCTGCCGTTCAGGTTGGGCGCGTTTCGCGCGTCGGCAGAGTCGGGACAGCCAGTGGTGCCGATCGCGCTGGCCGGCACCCGTCACATCTTCCCGGCCGGAACCCTGCTTCTACGCCCGGGCCCGATCACGGTGACCATCGGCCCTCCGCTTGTTCCCGCTGGTGCAAGTCGCTGGGAGGAGACGCTGCGGCTCCGTGACGAGTCTCGGCGATTTGTCGAGCACCATGTCGGCGAGGCCGCCGGATGACCAATCGGCAGCGTTTGACGCTCGGCGTCTGGTGGTCGCCCTCGCCACCGCGGGGTTGGTGTGGCTCCACGGCATACACGGCCGCCCATCGCCGCGCGCACCGTCAGGCTAGATTGCCGCCGGCGGCGTCAACACCGTCCGACCGACCGAACCACCGGCTCGCAGGTCATTCAGGACCGCCTCTGCGTCGCTCAGCGGCCGACCGCGAATCGGAATCGGTAGCACGACGCCGCTGTCAACCAGACGCAGCAATTCCCGCATCTCTTCCAGGCTGCCGACATAGGACCCCTGCACCGTAAGGTCGCGGAGGGGCCACAAGGGAAGCGAGGCCTCCAAGTGCCCGCCAAACAACCCGACGATGACCAGCAGGCCGCTCGTCGCCAGGGCTGTGAAGCCGAGCGAGGCCGTTGCACCCGCGCCGACGAAATCGATGACCGCCGCCGCGCCGCCTCCGGTGAGGGCACGGATCTGTTTCGACGCATCGTCAGCGCGCGCGTCGACGACCTCGGCGCCAGCCTGGGTCGCAGCCTCGAGTGGCGCATCGTTCACGTCGACCCCGATCACGGCGGCCGTCGTGACCGCCTGGGCCAATCGCAGCGCCGCGAACCCGACACCGCCAAGGCCGATGATGACAAGCGGGCGCCCCGCGACGCGGGACTGCACTTTGCGCACGGCGCCGTAGGCCGTGAGGCCGGAGCAGGCGTAGGTGCAGGCCAGTGTGGCGGACCGGTCACCATACTCGAGCAGATAGCGTGGATGGGGCACCAGCACGCAGTCACTGAACCCTCCGTGTGCCGATACCCCCAGCGCGCGTGAGCGCGGGCACAGGTGTTCCTGACCTGCGGCGCAGGTGTGACATTCGCCGCAGCCGATCCAGGGATACACGACCCTCTGTGCGCCCACCTCCACCCCGGTAGCGTCGGCTCCGCACGCGACCACACGCCCGGCAATTTCGTGCCCGAGGGTCAACGGCAGCGCTCGGCCCCTGGACAGGTCGAGCCGCTTGCCGCCACCCAGGTCGAAGAAGCCGTCGCGCAGATGCAGGTCGCTATGGCACACGCCACAGGCGTCGACCTCCAGCAGCACCTCGGTCCCAACCGGGGTTGGACGCGGCGTGTCGGTCTGTTCGAGTGCGTGACCGTACCTGACGAGCTGATAACTCTGCATGTCGTGATTAGACGGGGCGTGGCCCCAAGCCCCACGCGACCGCTACGCGGGGCCCTGACTGGCCCACGCCAGGGCCGCACTAGCGCGCGCCCTGCGCGGGCACAGCCCGTAGTGCTTGGTCGAGGTCGGCGAGCAGGTCGTCGACCGATTCGATGCCGATCGACAGGCGGAGCAGGTCGTCCGGCACCGGCGTTCCCGGGCCTTCGACCGGGGCGCGATGCTCTACGAGGCTCTCGACCCCGCCCAGCGACGTCGCGTTCCTGAATAGGCGCAACCGACTCGCGACGTCTCTCGCCTGCGCCGCGCCGCCGCTCACCCGAAACGAGACGAGCATGCCGTAGCCGCCTGACATCTGGCGCGCCGCCACGGCATGGTCCGGGTGCGACGGAAGCCCGGGATAGAACACCTCGACTACCCCCGGATTCGACGCCAGTCGCTCCGCAATCCGCTGGGCACTGGCGGCCGAACGCGGCACTCGCAGAAACAACGTCCGCATACCGCGTAGCAGCAGCCATGCCTCGAATGGGCCAAGCACCGCCCCACGAGAGCCGCGGTCCTGCGCAATACGCGCCCAGTGCTCATCCTGCCTGGCGGTCACCAACGCCCCCGCCAGCACAGCCGCGTGACCGGTGAGCTGCTTGGTCGCCGAGTGCATGACGAGGTCGGCGCCATGTTCGATCGGGCGACACAGCACCGGGGTGGACAGGGTGCTGTCGGCCACCACACGAGCGCCAGCGGCGTGTGCCGCCCGGGCGGTCGCCGCAATGTCCGTGATGGCGCAGGTTGGGTTCGCCGGGGTCTCCACCCACACGATTTGTGTGTGGCCAGGCCGCAGCGCCCGCTCCAACGCCGTCAGGTCGCCGTTGGGCACCAGATCAAGTTCTATGCGCCCGCGGCCGGCCAGGTTCTGGAGCCAGCGCCGAATCGACCAATACCTCTGCTCAGGAGCGATGACATGGTCTCCGACGGCCAGGGTCTCGAAGACGGTCGTCGCTGCCGCCATGCCCGAACTGAACAGCAGTGCAGCCTGCCCGCCCTCAAGGCTCGCCAGCAACGCCTCCGGCTGGTCGTAGTTTGGGTTGTGGTCGCGAGTATACGTACGCCCGCCGGGATAGCTGCCGTCGGGCGCGCGTTCAAAGGTCGAGGACGGATGTATCGGCGGAGTGATGGCTCTCGTTTCCGGGTCGACGCGGCCCAGCGCCTGCGCGGCACGCGTCGAAGGGTGAAGCTCTGACCGGTCAGCCATGAATTCGCGGATGCAGGGGCGCCCTGAAGCGGACGCACACGGCACCTGACAGCACCGCCACTGTCAGGCCGGGACGGAACGAATATCCACGGTGATGTCCCGCCATTTCCCCTGGCGGAACCGTATCACGCTCAACCCGGCACGGGCCATGTGTCCAATGACGATCGCCAGCCAGATATGGTGCGACTCCAGTCCACTCGTGGCCTGGACCACGGCGCAGATGCCGAGCGGCAAGATGACTTGGGAGACGATGGAGATGTAGAGGGGGCTCCGCGTATCGCCGGTTCCCTGCAGCCCACCGGTAT
>SXOW01000489.1 GCA_005778315.1 Acidobacteriota bacterium | reverse complement strand
GTCCTCGGCCCCTCTGATCTCGGCCTCGCGATGCTCGCCATCGCGGTGATTTACACGCTCAGCGCGTTTATCGAGTTTTTCTTTGTCGAAGCGATCGTGCAGCGTGAGTCTCTCGACGAGGCCCACCTGAGCACTGCGTTCTGGGTCTCCCTCATGGGAGCGGGCGGCGTCATCGCCGTCTGTGTCGCCGGCGCGGATCCCATGGCCCTCGCATTCGGTGAGCCCGACCTGGGGCCACTCGTGCGATGGATGTCTCCAGTCCTCGCGTTCGCAGCGTTCAACGGTACCGTGTCCGCGGTACTCCGGCGGACCATGGGGTTCAAGGCCATTGCGGTCAGCGGTGTGACCGCCCGGGTGCTTGGCAGCGCCGTAGCCATTGGAATGGCCTGGTTCGGATTTGGTGTCTGGAGCGTGGTTGCCCAGCAGATCGCGCTGTTCGGCGGTACCGCCCTCGTGTTCTGGCTGACGGTCCCGTGGCGTCCAACCCGCCATATCTCACTTCGCCACTTGCGGGAACTCACGAGTTTTGCTGGCCCGAAGGCCGCCGGCGGGGCGTTGGCGTCGGTCAATGGCCAGGTCCTCTCCTTGATGGCCGGTCACCTCTTCGGCACCGTCGGCCTCGGTTATGTCGCGCTGGCCCGGCGGGTCTCTGGAACGCTCGGCAACGTCATCGACGGCGCCGCCAGACAGATCAACATGTCGGTCTTTTCACGCCAGCAGAGCACCCGGACCGTGTTGCTCGCGTCCGTCTACGAATCCACCAGGGTGACGTGCCTCCTCGCATTCCCTGTCTTCACGGGCTTGATCGTGTGTGCGGGGGACGCGGTGGCGTTGGCTTTTGGACCTGAGTGGAGCGTGGCCGTGCCTCTCGTGCAGCTCTTTGCGGTCGGCTGCATCCTGCGCACCGCGGTGGAACCCGTGCGGACGACGGTTGAAGCGGTGGGACGTCCTGCCCTGCATTTGTTGCGCGGCTCCGTGGAGCTCGTCGCCACGGTCGGCGGATTGCTCGCGCTCAGCGGCGTGGGGCCCATCGCGACCGGGGTCGTCGCGGTCATCGTGTCGGTACTCACGATACCGATCGACTTCGCGATGGCGGCGCGGTTTCTGCACTTGCAGGGCCGGGCACTATTTCTGCAAGTCCGCTCGCCGCTGACGGCGTCGGTCCTGATGGGGATCCTCGTCATGATGCAGCAAGGCACGTTCATGGCGACCTGGCCTCCTAGCGCGAGACTCATGGCGCTGGCCCCGTTCGGAGCGGCGTGCTACGTAGGCGTTCTCTGGCTTCTGGATCGTCAACTCGTCTCGACGACGGTCGATGGGCTGTGCGCCGGCTTGTTTCGTTCGACCGCGTCGGGTCGTGCGCACTCAGACGAGATGCTGCCCGCTGGGATCAAGGCGGGCGCCGAATGAGTGCGAGCGCCGCGCGGCGGAGTCTTCGTTACCGTGCCGTCACCATGGCGCCCACCGTCATTCGGGCGGTACTGGGCGCACGCTGGCCGCAGGCCTTTGGGATCCTGCTCTACCATCGCGTGACCGACGTACCGGATTCCCCCAACACGCCGACGCACAACGTCACGCCGCGGCGTTTCCGGACCCAGCTCGAGGGGCTGCTCCAGACGGGATACGAGGCGTGGCCTCTCCGCCGGGTCCTGGTGCACCACGTCGCACAGCGTCCCATCCCGCGCAATGTATTCGTCGTGACGTTCGACGATGGATTCGAGAACGTTTATACCAACGCGTGGCCCGTCTTGCGATATCTTGACGTGCCGGCAACCGTCTTTTTCGCCACCGCATTTCTGGACAGCCGCGAGCCATTCCCCTTCGAGGACTGGGCGGACGCAGGCTCCGACGCGGTCGCCCCGGAATCCTGGCGCCCCCTGACGACGGCCCAGTGCGAGGAGATGGCGGGGAATGGCTTGATCGCGTTCGGCGCTCACACGCACACGCACGCCGACTTTCGAGGGCGGCCAGAGGCGTTTCATGACGATCTGCTCATGTCCGTCGACGTGCTTCGTCGCAAATTCGGTATCGAGGATGCGCCGTTTGCCTTTCCCTATGGCCGCAAGGCGCCCGGCTTCGCGGGCGGAGCGCTGACGGAGGTCGCGCGCCGGGTTCGCGTCGGCTGCGCGCTCACGACCGAGAACGACATGGTCCTACCCACATCCGACCGGTACGACTGGGGTCGGTTCCACGTGGCCCAATCCGACTCGGCGGCAACGCTGGGGGCGAAACTCGACGGCTGGTACAGCGTGACACGCGACCTCGCACGGCGGTTCAGCGGAGGGGCGTCGTGACGTTCGCATCCGCCACCATGAGCGACGGGGCGAGCTTTGAACGCCCGTTCGGTGGCGTGTTGCGGGTACGCCCACGACTCGGATTTCTGTTCGTCCTGACCATTCCGATCTGCGCCGCGCTAGCCGCCGTCAAAGAGGTGACGGTCGCCGGGTTTGAAGTGCCGCTATACCTCCTGGGCTTCATCCTCCTCGCCAGCTGCGTGACGGTGCTCGTTGAGAAGGCCATGAATCGGGACCATCACGCCGGCATCGCCCCGTTCTGGGCTTGGATAGCGTGGTTCGGATATGTCTGGCTGTCCCTCTTGTGGAAGATGGACCTGGCCACGCGTGACATCCAATTCGCGATGCAATTGTCTCTTCCTCTGCTGGTGGGCATGGTCGCCTCGATGTTCGTCACGAGCCGCCGCCAGTTGGACAGCTTGCGTAGGGTGTATCCGGTGGCGCTGGTGATCATCGTCGTCATCCTCCTGCTGCAACAGTGGAACCTGTTCGGTCTCCTGCAAACCAGCGCCCGCCAGACGGCGCTGACGGTCGCCCTCATCTCAGCCGTGTTTCTGGCCGAGACACCCGCCCGGGTCACGCGACCGCTGCTCGGGTGGGGCGTGTGCGCGGCCGTGTGCGCGCTGACGGAGAGCCGGATGGCGCTGCTCATCGTGCTGGCGTTGCCAGCGGTACATCCAGCCTATCGGCGGCCGCTTCGGCGCTTTGGCGTCTTGCTTGCGATCGGTGGGTTGTGTATCGGCCTGCTCTACACCTCCCCCGTCCAGCAGCAGCTGTTCCCCGGCGGACGAGGCGGCGTGTCCGACCTGCTGGGCGGCGGCGTGACGGGCACTGGGCGCTTCGAAGCCTGGCCGCTGATTTTCGCCGAAGCCCAGGAGCGTCCGGTCCTGGGGGCTGGCGCGAACGCGTCGTACAACTTCGTGCCAACCATCTGGCCCGGGATGGTCTCACCGCATAACGAGTACTTGCGCATAGGTTTCGAGTTCGGTCTCGTCGGGCTGAGCATCTTCCTGCTCGTCGTGGTGTGGCAACTCGCAGTTCTGCGACGTTGGATCGACAGGTCGCACGGGAGTGTGCACCGGGCATTCACGGCATCGTTTCTCGGTCTCGTGGTCCTGCTCATTGCTGCCTGCACCGACAATCCGCTCGGATACAGCATCGGGCTTGGATGCCCGCTCTTCGCCTTGATCGGGGCCGCACACGGGGTCAGCCGACACGAGGCCCGGGCGAGCCTTCACCTGAGTGAGAGGTTGTGACATGACCACAGTCGACGTCACCATCGTGATGTGCACCCGGAACCGGGCGGACCTGCTCCGCGGCGCCATGAACAGCTTGGTCGCTCAGCTGACGGACGGGGCGTTCACCTACGAATTGCTGATCGTCAACAACGCGTCGACGGACAACACGGCCGAGGTCATCGCGGAGGTCGCCGCCCGCACGCCAGTGACGGTGCGCAGTGTCTACGAAGCGCAAACCGGACAAGTCACGGCCAGAAACCGTGGACTCCGCGAAGCCCAAGGTGAGTGGATCGCCAATTTCGACGACGACCAGACTGCCGAACCGACCTGGCTGTTGGAGTTGATGCGCGTCGCCCGGGACAAAGACGCCCGTAGCGTCGGGGGCAAGCTGTTTCTCAAGCTGCCGGAAGGCTGCGAGCGGACCTTGGCTCTGCAGGTGCGCCGATTGCTCGGCGAGTCGCTGCTGTGGGACCACGTCGCGCCGTACACACGCAAACAGGGACCAGGCTCAGGCAACCAGCTGTTGCACACGAGCATCTTCGAGCAGATCGGCGTGTATGACGAGGCGTTTACGCTGCGCGCCTACGACACGGACTTGTATCGGCGCATGCGCGCAGCCGGCATCACGTCGTGGTTCGCCCCTGCCGCGGTGGCTCACCACGTGACACCACCGTCCCGACTCGAAGAGTCGTATCTGCGGGAAACGGCGCTACACAACGGGTGGAGCTTCGCACGACGGGACACTATCGAATGGGGTGCGTTCATGACATGGCTGGCGGCGGCGGCCCGGGTGGGCCAGGCGCTACTGAGCCACACGCCTCAACTCTGGTTGGCGCGCCGTTTCAGACGCGATGAGACCGTCCTGGCACTCCGGTGTCGCCGCTGGCGCGCCGAAGGCTACGCGAGATGCGTCTTGTATGCGACGGCGCCGTCGTTGTTCAGCCAGCCCAGGTTCTTTTCACGATTCGAGTTTCGCGCGAGCAAGGTGTCACTTCCGGGACACTAGGAGCAATCATGGATCCCCGCATCACGATCAGGGCCGTGCCGGCGGCACGGCTCACTCCCCGCCAGATTGACACCTGGGCGACGCTCCAAGAGGCTGACCCCCAGTTGGCAAGTCCGTTCTTTCGGCCGGAGTTCACGCTGGCCGTGGCGACGGTCTGCGATCACGTCGAGGTCGCCGTGGTGGACGTCGACGGCGAGCCGGCAGGGTTCCTTCCATTTCAGAGGGTGGAGCCCCACGTCGCCAAACCGGTGGGTGGGTGCCTGTCTGACTACCAGGGTATCGTGGCCCAGCCCGGCCTCACGTGGGACCCGGTCACGCTGCTGCGCGAGTGCGACCTCGTCAGTTTCTATTTCGACCACATGCTGTCGTCGCTTGAACCGGTCCAGCCGCATCACTACCGCCCCGCCGACTCGCCCCAGATGGACCTGTCTCAGGGCTTCGATGCCTATCTCACGGAGGTCAATACCAAGACCTGGCACGAGATGCCGCGCCGGGTGCGGAAGGTGGCGCGAGAATGCGGTCCGCTGCGGCTCGACCAGGACTGCCAGGACCCGGCGGTGCGAGACACGCTGATCGCATGGAAAACCGCCCAATACGAGCGGACGGGCGGGCGCAACATCTTCAAGTTCGAGTGGACGAGGCGCCTGCTCGACACGCTCTTGGCCCAGCCGTCCGATGCGCTTTCGTGTCAGCTGGTCGCGCTGTTCGCCGGCGATGACCTCGTGGCGGCCGAGTTCGGCTTGCGCTCGTATGCCACGTACCACTCGTGGATCGGAACGTACAACGACCGGTATTTCAATGCGTCTCCTGGGCTGATGCTCATCTACCACCTCGCGAGCAGCGCCCACGAGAACGGCATCACCGTGATCGACCTGGGCAGAGGACCTGAGACCTACAAGCAGCGTATCGCCAATACATCACGCCCTATCGCAGAGGGGTGCGTCGACATCCGTCCGTCCGCGTCCTATCTCAAGCGCAAGCTCTTCCAAACAAAGCTCAAAGTCTTGGAATCGCCGATGCGGGTGCCAGCTCGAACGGTGGCCCGGTGTGCGGCCCGGGTCGCCCCGCCGCTGCGCAGCCTGTTGTGGTTGCGCTAGTCCCCATGCAGAGAAGGGCGAACGAGATGCAGGCGAATCCATTACGTGAGGCATGGCGGCGCCGTCCGGTGTTGTGGCTGCTACTCGGCGTCGACGCCATCTTCGTAGCGCTCTACGCCGTCTACGGCCTGACCGACGTCATCACCGACCCCCGCTTCGGGCTGATCGAGGACTGGTCGTTCGGTGAAAGCTTCAACTACCTCAAGGAGCTGACGATCGTCGGGCTTTTCCTTTTCATGGCCGTCCGCCGGCGGTCGTACGCCTATCTCATCTGGGCGATCGTGTTTGTCTATGTCCTGGCAGACGACTCGACCCAAATCCACGAGCGCATGGGCGAGGTCCTGGCGGCGACGCTGGCTTTGGTCGCCGTAGACTCCTTGAGAGCGGTGGATGTCGGCGAACTGCTGTGGTTTGCATTGAGCGGTCTGACCGTGCTGTCGGGCATCGTCCACGGTTTTCGTATCGGCGACCGTGCTGAGCGCGAGACAACCGTCACACTGGGCTTGCTCCTGGTTGCACTCGCGGTCTTCGGGGTCTTCCTCGACATGCCGTTTGGGACCACCGGGTTCGCCGACAAGATCCTTGGCGCGGTCGAGGACGGCGGTGAGATGATGATTCTGAGCCTGATGCTGTGGCAGGTCTGGACTCGGGCGCGGCGCATCGGTGGCACCGCTGACGCCCTGTCGCGCGACGCCGGCGCCAGCGGTGACCGCCGGGCAACGGGTTCCACGAAGTCCCCAGGGACCGCAACGACGGGGACAGCCTAAGCGCCGGGTATCCGCCGCCAGGAGGCTTCCGAGGCACGGCGAACCAGGCGCCCGCCCAGGGTGACGACAGCAGCGAGAGTGCAGCATGCGAATTCTCCAGGTCCACAATCGCTACCGCGAGCCTGGAGGCGAAGCCCAGAGCATTGCGAACGAGCGCCGCGCGCTCGAGGAGGCCGGACACCAGGTTGTCCTCTACCAGCGGGACAGCCGGGAGATCGATGACCTCTCGGTGCTCGGCAGGCTGCAGGTCGGCCTCCGCGCGTCGTCGTCCTCACAAGCGTGCCGCGAGATCGGGGCCTACATCGACGACCATCGGCCCGACGTCGCGCACATCCACAACACAGTCCCCTTGATCACGCCCGCGATCTACGCGGTCCTCCGTGCACGGGGGGTGCCGGTGGTCCAGGCCTTGCGCAACTACCGATTCTTCTGCGCTAGCGGAACGTTCTATCGGGCGGGTCGCAACTGCTTTGATTGCGCGGAGGGCTCGCCCCTTCCGGCCGTACTGCACGGTTGCTATCGTGGTTCGCGGCTCCAAAGCACCGCGATGGCTGCGATGTTGGTGCGCAACCGCCTGACGATGCGTCAAGACATCGATGCGTATGTCGCCGTCTCCGACTTTGTAAAGTCTCGTTTCGTCGCCGCGGGCTATCCGGAAGAGAAACTCTTCGTCAAACCGAATTTCGAGTTCGATCCTGGCCTGAGCACCGCTGACTCGACACCGGCGCATGTATTCTGCTTCGGTCGCCTCGCGGAGGAAAAAGGCGTAGACACGCTACTCCGCGCGTGGCGCCACATCCCCACCCCTCTCGTGATCGCGGGCGATGGCCCGCTCCGGGCGGCCGTAGAAGCGGAGTGTCGTGACCCGTCGATGAGCCACGTCAGGTATGTTGGCTTGCTCTCGAAGGCGGAGACCGGCGTGTACATTCGTCGCGCGCAGTTCGTCGTCGTCCCGTCTCGTTGGCACGAACCCTTCGGGCGGACCGTCATCGAGGCCTACGCGCACGCGACACCGGTCCTCGCGTCTCGGACCGGGGCGCTGACCGAACTGGTGTCCGCCGATCAGACCGGGCAGCTCTTTGTCGCCGGTGATCCGGCGGACCTGGCCTCTCAGGCGCGGGCGTTGCTGGCGTCGCCCTCTCGGCTGAGGGACATGGGGCGCATCGCGCGTGCCCGTTTTGAGTCGGACTTCTCACCTGAGCCCAACGTCCGGGCTATGCTCGATATCTACCGTCACGCGACGGATATTCGCCGGGCGTCCGGCGGCGCTACCAGCGACTAGTACCCGACGGTGCCGGCGACTGGGGCGTCCAGCGGTTCGACCCCGTCGGCCGCGCTGGGATTGACGCGGAACGTCCTCGGGTACTCAATCAACTTGTGGTCCTGGCGACGCCTGATCCACCGCTGGCTCGTTCGGGACGCGAGCAGCACGCCGTACTTCATGGCGTAGCCAAGCCCGTCGGTGCGCACCGAACGGCTCGTCAGGCCGGTCGCCTTCCGAATGGCACTGTTGGCCTGGGCGACTCGGATCCGCCTGAGCTGAGCGGCGGTGTAGTGCTCTGTGGACAGCGAGATATTCAGATCACCCGCATTCTCAACGCGATGTGGGCAGTTCTGAGGCCAGGTCACGACGTCACCGGATGCCAGATCGAAAACCTCAGCCATGGCGTCAGTGTCTGGATCGTACGGCAGGTCCTCGAGCCGTTCGCTGGCCAAGGTGCTCTCCAGCACCTCCGACGACACCGTCCGTTCGTTGATCGGGTACACCCAGATCCGCTTGTGTCCCCGCACCTGCCACAGAATATTCTGCGGGAGATCGAGGTGGTAATACACGAGCGCCTTGGGCGACGAGATCAAGATATTGGCGGAATGACGCGATGTACGGAACTCGGGGCACCGCTGTTCAAGCTCGCTGTACAGGCGCTCGACCAACCTGTTCAGTTCGGGCCAGAACCGCGTCACCTTTCTGACGTTGAGCCAGAGTCGCCCCTTCCTGACAGCCGTCAGGAGCTCGGCGCCGCCCAATCCGGTCAGGTCACCTTCCGACCACTCATACTTCCGGCAATCACTCCCCATGCGACTGACAGCGAGAAACTCTGAAGGGTGGCCGTCCAGGATGCGAACGAGACTCTCGTCCGTGAACAGGCCAGAGTCCGTAATCCGGTGCCTGAAGGCGGTTACCGCCTCTTCCAATTGCCGTGGCCGCGGGTTCGGGAGCTGTACAAGATTGGTGGATTCCATACTCGTCGTCACCGTGTCTCTCTGCCGGGCGTCCTCGCATCAGCCATACAGCAGGTCTCGGGTAGGCGGTGTCGCACTCCCCGGATCGAAGGCGCGCAAGCGCGTCGCCTGCAGCAGCAACATCCCGACATACAGTGGATTCAGCAACAGGTATCGTCGCCACAGTCGGCGAGGTTCTGACAGCAGCCGAAAAAACCACTCGAGCCCCGACGTCTGCATCCAGCGCGGTGCCTGCGGAAGCAGCCCGGCGTGGAAGTTGAACGCAGCCCCGACCGCAAGGATGGGCATCGACAAGGCCTCGCGGCACTCGTACGCCCAGACCTCCTGGCGCGGGCATCCGAGGCCGACAAACGCAATCGCCGCGCCACTGGACCGGATGTGCGCCACGGTCTGATCACGTTCTGCCGGCGTCAGCTGGCGGAATTTCGACGCTTGCCAGCCCACGATACGGAGGGTCGGGAATCGCTGCACCAAGTTGCGCCGAAGCGTCTCCAGTAGCGCCGCCGAACCGCCGAACAGGAAGATCGGTAAATCGGTCCTGGCAGCGGCTTCGCACGTCTTGAGCATCAGCGCCGGGCCGTAGACGCGGTCCGAGATGCCCGCGTGGTGCAGCCGGTTCACGGCCCACCGGACGGGCTGCCCGTCGGGCACGACCAGATCAAGCGCATTCAGACGATAGCGATGCTCAGGGTCGAGCACTCCGGTCATGACGCCATGCACCGCCAAAGCGGACACCGCCAAAGGGCTGCGCGCTCGCGCCGCCTCTACGATCCGAGCCACCGCAGCCTCGTAGTCGAGCGCGCTGACCATGACGCCGAGGACGTTGTAACGACCACGATCGATCATGACGCCATCTTCCGGGTCCAGCGCTCCACGTTGTTGTGATAGATCTCGCGACAGATCGCGGGCACATCGTGACGAAGCTGCCACTCCGGGTAGTGCGACCTGAACTTGGCCACGGCGCTGATCCACCAGATGTGATCCCCAACGCGCTGGGTGTCGTTGTAGGTCCACCGCATCGGTCGCCCGGACAACTCCTCGCACACCGCGATCGCTTCCAACATCGAACAGTTGCTGAAGCGCGACCCGCCGATGTTGTAGACCTCGCCGGAACGCGGTTCGCGGAACACGTGATCAAACGCCGATATCAAGTCGGCACTATGGATGTTGTCGCGGACCTGTTTGCCGCCGTAGCCAAAGACGGTGTACGGAACCCCGGTCGCCGCGCACTTCACGAGATAGGCGAGAAAGCCATGCAGCTGTGTCCCTGAGTGGTGCGGACCGGTCAGACACCCGCCGCGAAAACACACCGTGCGCAAGCCAAAATAGCGCCCGTACTCCTGCACCATCAGATCTGCGGCTACTTTCGATACCCCGAACAAACTGTGCAAGGACTGATCAATCGGAAAATCCTCGGGAATTCCCCCGACGTACGCGTGCGCCGGATCGAGCTCCCAGCGGGTCGCCTCTTCCACCAACGGCAGCGTGTTCGGTCTGTCGCCATAGACCTTATTGGTCGACGTAAACAGGAACACCGCGTCGGCCGCGTAGGTGCGTGTCGCCTCCAACAGGTTCAGCGTGCCGTTGGCGTTCACGGCAAAGTCTGTCTGCGGGTCCTTCGCCGCCCAGTCGTGTGAGGGCTGCGCCGCCGTGTGAATCACCAGAGCGATGTCGTCGCCGAATCGGGCAAACAGGCGATTGATCGCGTCGGGGTCGCGGATGTCGCAGTGCTCGTGGGTATACGAGCGACCGAGGTCACGGACCAGCTGCTCGCGCTGCCAGTCCGTTGACGCCTCGGCGCCAAAAAAGGTCCGCCGCATGTTGTTGTCGATACCGACGATGTCCATACCCAGACCGGCAAAATGACGCGCGGATTCCGACCCAATCAAACCAGCCGACCCTGTGACGATGGCAATACTCATACTGTGACCTCGGACTCCGGTTGCGTCGTCTCGCCGATATGGTGGCGCCACCCCCCAGCATCATCGCGGGCCGGTGGTCTTGCGGCGAGTCCCGCTACACAATCAAGCAAGATACGTACCAGACAAAAATACCGAGTGAGGACGACTCTTGAAGGCACGGTCCACCCTGGTGAGAACGACGTGCCACGCCACCCAGGTTCCTGTCAGGCTGGTACGGTCTGTTGCTGGAGCCACCCTGCACCGATTCACTAAACCGGCCGATACAATAAGCGAGTAGTGGTGTTTTCTGAGAAAGCGGCAACATGACCGACCCGACGCCAGACCACGGACGGAGAGGGAAATTGAAATTTCCGAAGGCGTTTCTGGGCTACGCGACCAAAGCAGTCGACGAATACCTGGAGGAGCTCGTCTGGCGGCTCGAGGAACTCACCGAGGTGAACGCCGCCGCGGCTGAGAGAACAGAGGAACTGGAGAGCCAGATCGCCGCCTTCCGCGAGCGGCAAGATGCCATCAACCGAGCCATGGTTGCCGCTCAACAGCTTGAGGTTGACGCCCAAGCGCGGATGGTAGAGGACGCTAAACTTGTCCACGCCGAAGCGCGACGGGAGGCGCAGCGCGTGCTGGATGAGGTCCAGCAGATGGCCCAGAATCTGAAGAGGGGCCTGAGTGATCTGGCCACGCAGAAGGGCGAGTTTGTCGCAGCCTTCCGAGCCCTCCTCGAGAAGCACATGGTCGAGGTAGCGAGCTACGAAGGGGACCTGCAGGTGACACGGGCATCGGCCACATCGGCCAGTGCCCTCGTCGGCAGCGAGACGCCGGTGAGCGAGCCTGGGGCGAGCCCGCGCAGCAAGACCAAGCCGGAGCCACCCAGCGAGGCAGCGGCGCCGCCGCGTGTTGCGACCAACGACGACCAGGTCAACGCGTGGCTGGCTTCAATCCTAGGTGGAGACGAGCCGCGGGCACCGAACTGACGACTGGGCCGCGGGCCCCGAGTATGCGTGCGTGTCGCTCACCGCGTGGCGAACTGCGTATGCACCACGGCATTCGCGTCGGCCGCGGGCAACGCTTTCGAAAACAGGAATCCCTGTCCTGACCGACATCCGAGCTTGCG
>SXOW01000488.1 GCA_005778315.1 Acidobacteriota bacterium | reverse complement strand
GCAGGTACCGTCGCCTTCTCGGGCAACTTGAAGGCCCAGTAGTCGCGCGCGCCGAACGGGAGTTCCGCATGTTCGAGGGAGGCGACGACCTCTTCCGCGCTGGTGGCGCCGCCGGCGTCCCAGTGGGCCCCATCATCAATCCAGGTACGGACCGCGGCGATTTCTGCCTCGGTCACCGCGCCGCCGCCCATCGGCATCTTCGGGGTATCTAGACCGGCCAGCACGCGGTAGAGCCGGCTCTCTTCTCCATGGCCGGGCACCAGCGCTGGCCCGCGTTTGCCCCCGTTCAGCGCGGTGTCGCGTGTGCGGAGATCCAGGCCGGAGAGCTGCGACGCCGCGCCGTGACAATTCCAGCAACTGCGCTCGAAAATCGGGCGAATGTGGTCGGTAAAGGAGACCGACTCGCCTGACTGAGCGCTGGCGACGGACACGGAGCCGGGGGCGGCCCCCATCGCCACCATCGCCACCATCGCGTAACGGGTACGAAGCAGAGTGCCGACTCGTCGCATCGCTATCCTCCAGCCCGGCGCCGGATCGTACAGTTCGTGCAAAATATCCGCCCTAGCATAGCAAAAAAGCAGCGCTCGTATCGGCGCGCGATGCAACATCGGATGGGTGCTCCCGACCGCACCACCAGGGCGGATCAGGCCAGCCACGACGGTCTGATAGGTTGACAGGGATGATGGACATCCCCGACGCTCGATCCGGAAACAGGACCACGATACGATCCGCTCGCGGGCGGTTCACGCGAGCGTACCGCGCCGCCCGTGGCATGCTGACGCCCAAGGAGACCAGACCATGCGCGCACCAGAACTTGCCCTCGTTGCCCTCCTGCTGACCGCGCCGGCTGCCGCGCAGGAGGCGCCCGAGGCGACGGACGTCACCGCCGCGGACATTCGGACATTTATCGACGCCCTGCCGCGAGACCGCGTCAGCGATAGCCCCATCCGAGTCGTTGGCGTCACCGGCGACTATCGCGTGGGCGTATACGGCGTCTTCAGACCGGAGTCGCTGGCCGGCGGTGCCAACAAGCATGAGGTCAACACCACCGAGATTTACTACATGCTGAAAGGCGCCGCGACCCTGGTCACCGGCGGCACCATGCTCCCGCCAGGCCCCCCGATTCCCGGCACCTCGGCCCGCAGCCCCGGTATCGAGGGCGGAGTCTCTCGGCGGCTCACCGAGGGCGATGTCGTCATCATTCCCGGTCACACGCCCCACTGGTGGAGCGACCTGGAGTCCGATATCGAATATCTGATCATCCGACCTGACCCGGAGAATCGTCTCCCACTGAAGTAGCGCGGTCCACGGGGCGCTGGCGCGCGTCCATGCCGGACGTGGCCGGACGTGGTCACACCGGACGTGGTCACACTTGACCTGACGGGCATTCGCTTCCAGAATCCCCGACACGGTTCGCACCGGCCAACGCAGGCCGCAGGAGGAATGACGGATGAGACTGGCACCGACCCTGATGATAGCGATGCTAGCAATGATGTGGACACCCGCTGCCGCCTGGGCACAGTCGGACACCACCGTGCTGTTCATCGGCAACAGCTTTACCTACGGCCACGGTTCGGCCGTCCGTTTCCACCGCGCGGAGACGGTGACCGACCTCAACAACACCGGGATCGGCGGGGTCCCCGCGTTGTTCGAGTCATTCACCGCGCAGGTCGGTCTGGACTACGACGTGTATCTCGAGACCGAACCGGGTAGCGGGCTCGACTTTCACCTGGAGAACCGACTGGGCGCCATCGGGCGACGAGCGTGGGATACCGTGGTCATGCACGGGCAGAGCACGCTGGACTTCGCGGCGCCAGGGGATCCCGGGAAGCTGGTGGACACCAGCGGGCGGCTTGCCACGTTCATCCGTGCCGCCAACCCGGCCGCGGAGATACATCTGATGGCAACGTGGTCACGCGCGGATCAGACCTATCAGCCCGACGGCGCCTGGTCTGGCCAGCCCATCGGCGCGATGGCAAAGGACATCCGGGCCGGCTACGACAAAGCAGCAGCGGCTCACGCCATCACGTCGGTGATCCCGGTCGGTGAAGCCTGGACGCGCGCCATGGAGACGGGGTTCGCTGATCCGAACCCGTACGACGGTATCGACTTCGGCACCGTCGACCTCTGGACGTATGACCGCTACCATGCCAGCACCTATGGCTACTATCTCGAGGCGCTGGTCGTCTTTGGCCGACTGACCGGCCGCGATCCGCGGTCCCTCGGCGACCACGAGTGCTCCGCCTTCGAGCTGGGCCTCTCGCGCGAGGAGACCAGCGCCCTGCAACAGGTCGCGTTCGATACCCTCGCCAGTGAGGACGGGCTGAAGCCTGCGCCCTTCGTACTCGAGTCGCCGCCGACCCAGGCCCGCTGCGTTGATTAGGGCGGCGCCGGGGGGGGTGGCTGGCCTTCGACCAGGGTGACCCAGGGTGATGATGACGAGCATGCGCGTGTTGCTGGTCACGCCGCCCATGACCCAGCCGAACACCCCGTACCCGGCGACGGCGTATCTCACTGGGTTCCTCAGGCAGCACGGCCAGAAGCTGGGCCTGCATGTCACCCAGGCCGACCCCGCCTTGGGGCTCTTCCTGCGCGTCTTCTCCCGGGCTGGGCTCGGGCAGGTGCTGGACGCGGTTGCCGCTCGCGCCGGGCAGGTGGACTCTGCCGAGGTGCCGCCGTCGGTCGCCCACCTGCTCGCGTGCGGCGCGCACTATCTCGACACCATCGAGCCTGTGGTGCGATTCCTCCAGGGCCGTGATCCAAGCCTGGCGCTGCGTATTGCGGGGCGCGCGTGGCTGCCGGAGGGCCCACGATTCGACCAGATCGGCGACGCGCCGTCCGATGACGATGATGACGATGACGAGGAGCCGCTCGCATGGGCGTTCGGTGGCCTCGGAACGACCGACCGGGCCCGGTATCTCGCCAGCCTCTATGTGGACGACCTGAGCGACGCGGTGCGAGACGGGGTCGACCCCCGGTTCCAACTGTCGCGCTACGGCGAGCAGCTGGCCGCCAGCGCGGCGTCGTTCGACGCGCTCCAGGAGGCGCTCGACGGGCCACCAACCCTCATCGACGCGATGCTCGACGGATTGACCATGGAGCTCGTCGACCAGCACGAACCGGACGTGGTCGGACTGTCGGCACCGTTCCCCGGCAACGTCTACGGCGCGTTTCGCATGGCCCGTACGATCAGGGCGCAGGCGCCGAGGACACGCATCGTGCTGGGCGGCGGCTGGGTGAATACAGAGCTCCGGGACCTCGCTGAGCCACGCGTGTTCGAGTACGTCGACTACGTCACGCTGGACGATGGTGAGCGCCCGCTGCTGGCGTTACTCGCCAACCTGCGTCAGGCGGCGGGCGCGCCGGCGGCTCGTCTCGTGCGGACGTTCCTGTGTGTCGACGGGGCCGTCGTCTATGAGCACGATCCCAGCCAGCCCGACATCCCATTACGGGACGCGGGGACGCCGACCTATGACGGGCTGCCGCTCGACAGCTACGTCTCGCTGTTCGAGATGCTCAACCCGATGCATCGGTTGTGGTCAGACGGTCGCTGGAACAAGCTGACCGTCGCACATGGCTGTTACTGGAAACGGTGCGCGTTTTGCGACGTCTCCCTCGACTACATCGCCCGCTACGACCCGGTGCGAG
>SXOW01000487.1 GCA_005778315.1 Acidobacteriota bacterium | reverse complement strand
CTGGGGAACTTGACTGGCACCACGTCGGTGACCCACGTCTACCGGACCGCGGGGACCTTCACTGCGGTGGTCACGCTCGTCGATGCGAGCGGTGAGAGAGTGAGCACCTCCGCGGTGGTTCGCGTCGTCCCGGCGGTGCCGCTGAACGTGAACATTTCGGTCAGCCCGACCACCGGAACGGTCGACGAAGTCGTGAGCTTCACCGCCACCGTCGCCGGGAGCGCGGTGCCGATCGAGCGCTTCGATTGGGACTTCGGTGACGGAGCGTCGGCGACCACGAGCGGTACCACGGTGAACCACGTCTATACCACGGCCGGGAGGCGGACGGTGACCGTGACCGCTACGACGGTCGAGGGTGTGCGCGGGTCGAGCCAATTGACCCTGGTCGTCGTGCCACTGGTCATCGAGGTGACGCTGAACATCAATCCACTGACCGCGAATGCCGGTCAACCGGTGACGTTCACCGCCACCGTCAGCCCTGCCAGCGTGGTGATCATACGATACGACTGGATCTTCGGTGATGATGGCGGGAGCAGCGCGAGTACGACGGGACGGACGACCACCTTCGCTTACGGCCTCCTGGACAAAGGCTTCACGCGGACCGTTACGGTGACGGCGGTCGCGTTCGACGGCACCGCAACGCAGACCCAGGGGCTGGTCAACATCAACCCGTAGTCGACTGGAATGACGCTCGGTCAGCCTGCGCCGGCCTGGTGTCGACGCAGGCCCGACCCGTCACGAGGTAACCGCCTCGACGACAGCGTCGTGCAGCATCGGCCGAAACGCCAGAATCGCTTCGTTGGTACGCGTGGGGTGCACCCGATTGGTCAGCAAGACGACATACAGGTCCTGCCGAGGATCGATCCACAGTGACGTGCCCGTGAACCCGGTGTGGCCGACGGCGTCGGGAGACAGGCGCCTGCCGCACGAGGAGGTGGGACGCATGGTGTCCCACCCGAGCGCCCGCGAGCTCCCGGGCACCCTCGTCGGGGTGAGGAAGCGGGACAGCGTCGCCGGACGTGCCAGTCGCGGCCGACCTCCGAGGGTCTGCAGCACGGCTTGGGCAAAGCGTCCGACCGCGGGCGCCGTGCCGAACAGCCCCGCGTGTCCGGCGATACCGCCGAGCGCCCAACCGTTCTCGTCGTGCACTTCGCCACGCAGGAGGCGCCCCCGCCACGGTTCGACTTCGGTCGGCGCGATGCGCGGACGCCAGTCCGAAGGCGGCCGGTAGCGGATATCGCCCAGCGCGAGCCGTTTGGCCGTCGCGCTGAACCGCGTGTCGAGACCGAGACCTTCGGCGGCGTCCGCCGCCAGAAAGCCGAGCAGAATAAACCCGAGGTCACTGTAGATGGAGCGGGTTCGAGGCGGGTACTCCAGCGGAAGCGTGGCAATGGCGTGCTCGAAGTCCGCGCGTCCTGTGTGGTCCCTATAGAAAGGGAGGTGTGCTGTCAGTCCGCTGGCATGTTCGAGCAGGTCGGCTACCGTAACCGTTCGCCGGTCGTCGCCCTGCCACCACGGACTCCAACGGCGCACCGGGTCGCCCAGGGAGATGCGACCGTGGTCGACGAGTTCCATCAGGATCGTGGTGGTCGCGACCACCTTGGTCAGCGAAGCCAGATCGAAGACTGTGTCCATGGTGGCGGCCGCAGACGAAGGCTCGTAGGTCTGGGCCCCGCAGGCCACCTGCAGGTGGATTCCGTCGCTGCATCCGACTTCCAGCGTGGCGCAGGGGAACGCCTGTCGGTCGACCGCTTCGCGCACGAGCCGTCTCACGTGGGCGAACCGGGACGGGTCGTTACGCACCATGGCGGTCCTCGGTCCGGCGCGCGGCCAGCCAGCCAGCCGTCCAGGTGACGCTGGCGCCTATCAGGACGGACCACTGCCAGGAGACACCTGTCAGCAAGCGCCCCATCAACATCACGGCGCCACCGGCGGCGAGACCGGTGAACGCCGTGCTCCGGCCGGTCGGCAAGGCGAGATCAAGGAAGCCCATGGGGTGTCTCTACGGCGTCGACCGGGGCGCTCAGCGCGCGACCGAGGTGCTGCAGATGATCCGGTGGCATGCGCGCGCGGTCCGTGACGGTGTCGTAAGCCGAGATCACGACGCCAGCCACACCGAGACGGCCCGCGGCCCGGATGCGATCGACGCTGTCGGCCGCCGGAAGCTGGCCGGCTGCGATGCCCACCCAGAGGTCCGCGCCGCTGGAAAATTGGCTGGCCCCGCGCACCTGGCGCTCAAAATCTTCCGATGTCTCGATCCCGGGTCGGAGACAGAGGACGTCGACAAAACCGTTTTCTACCCACGTGCGCCAATCCTGCAGCCGCCGGCCAAGCGCCTCGTCATGGTCGGCGACCACCGAGACGCTGACCCGCACACTCCGGCGAGCCTGTCGCACGGTGTTTCCCAATCGAGCGACGAGCGCCGTCATCGTGGAGCGGCGAAACCGACTCCACTCGCTCGGAAACGCGTCGGGGTAGGTCAGCGGGTCGATCGCCGCCCGGGTGTCCAGGTCGCGCCGCCGAGCGTCGGTGAGACCGGCGGCGATGTCGCCTCGGAACGCCGCGACGGCGGCTGGACCGTAGTCGAAATCGCTGCTCGGAAACTGCACGCCATCCAGATGTATGCCGTCGAACGCGTAGCGACTCAGCAGGCGAGTCAACTGTGCGTCCAGATGGTCGACGACGGCTGGCAGGATCGGCGAGACATGGAGACTCTCGATCCTCTCCGGCGATTCGGACGTCCAGCCGACTAGTGCGGCAAGTCGCGCGGGGTCACGCAGGTCCAGGCGCGCGAGGCGGGTCGCGAGCGCGCGTGGCACCATGAGCCATTCCGGGTGCTGCCGAGTGACGGGGATCCGGTCTGGCGCTGAGGCGTCGCTGACGCGGACGCGGGTCACGTCCACCCAGGCATGGACCTCCAGGCGGCGCCGGCGAGCCTCTGACAGCAGGACATGCCACCGATCCGCGGGCTCGGCTACCTGTGGCGCACGGCGTGACCTCGGGGGGCGATCGTGTTCAAGCGCGAGGTCGGGGACCTGGACGAGCAGGGTCGTGAATCCAGCGCTCGAGGCATCCTCGACGAGCTGACGGATGGCGGCCGATGAGACGAGGGATGCTTCCCGAACCCAGAGCCCCGCGATATCCTGGGCAGCCGCCGGCCGACAGACACCGAGGCAGGTGGCCAGGAACACGCCGACGCAGACAGCGACCGACATCAACCGACCGGTTCTGGCGGCGAATACAACTCGTGGTGGACAGGGCAGTCTTTGGACTCTATCGCTCACCGCCGCGGAGTGTCAACGCGCCGGGTGCCCGCCTCCGGCGAGCCGCTCGCGCAGACGTGGCTCGACGTCTTCGCCAATCGCTTGCCGGACCGAGTCGTCGGCACGCTTGAGACGGGCGAGCGCCTGCACGTAGGTGTCGCCGGTCTTCTGCATGACGATGGCGGCCTTGACGTTCCAGTGGGCGCGGCGCAGCAATGTGCCGGCGGCGTCATAGTCGAGACCACTCACCGTCGTAATGATCCCGCGGGCGCGATCCCGACGCTGTTCCGAGCCGGTCTGGACGTCGACCATCAGGTTGCCGTAGGTCTTGCCGATGTGCACCATCGAGATGGTAGTGAGCATGTTGAGCACCATCTTGGTGGCGCTCCCGGCCTTCAGCCGTGTCGAGCCCGCGATGACCTCTGGGCCCACGGCCGGCGCGATAATGACATCGACGAACGTCTGCAACTCGGACCCCGGCCAGCACGTGACGAAGATAATCTTGACGCCGGCTCTGCGCGCGCGGGTCAGGGCGCCGCGCACGAACTGGGTCATGCCGCTGGCCGAAACCCCGACAAGGACATCCTTGGGGCTCAACCGCAGCCGGCTCGCCGCGCGAGCGCCCTCCTCAAAATTGTCTTCGACCCCTTCCCGAGGTTTGAAGAAGGCGTCGCGCCCGCCAGCCATGATCGCCTGCACCAGACGTGCCGGAGTCCCGAACGTCGGGAGCATCTCAGCCGCCTCGAGCACGCCGAGGCGACCGCTGGTGCCGGCGCCCACGAACACGAGCCGGCCCCCTGTGCGCAACGCTGCCGTGATCAGTTCCGCGCCGATCGCGATGCGTGCCCGCTCGCGCTGCACGGCCGCAAGGGTGCGCCGGTCTTCCTGGATCATCAGGGCGATGATCTCCTCGGTGGACGCGCGGTCCATCGACAACGTGCGGGGGTTGATGGCTTCGGTCGGGAGTGACTGCCATTTGGAACGCGTGGGCATGGTGTCGGGCAGGGGCGAGGCCGATCGCGGCGGATACTACTCTTCGCCCAGATGGGTGTCAACCAGCCGCGCCGTTCCCGGCGTGAGTTGACCGGCTGATGGCGCTGGAGTTAAGCTCGGTGGGATATATGTGCCGTGGTTTCTGGCGACTGGTATGCTGACGATCGTGAACCTGTCCGCTGACCCGATCGTGCTTCGGGCGACGGCTTGCCGAGCGCGGTTCAGTCGGGTGATGTAGCTGTCAGCCACACGGCAGAGTCGACACGGGCCATCATCCGCGCGGGTGGTGGCTTTTTTTTTACGGCGGCGGATAGCAGAGCGTCGGTGAGTCGGCGTTCAGCATGACCAGTGTGGTGATGATGGGGACAAGGACGCAGAGCGGACCGTGTCGGGTTGCGATCGCCGGGTTCGGTACGGTCGGCGAGGCCGTGGCTCGCATCCTGTCGAGCGGTATCCACCCAGCGCTCCAGCTGACGCACGTGTGTAACCGCGCGGTCAGCCGGAAAGTGGTGGACTGGGTGGCCCCGGGCGTGATCTGGACCGAGCACTTCGCCGATCTGCTCGACGGTTCCGCGGATGTCCTGGTGGAGCTCATTGGAGGGGTGTCCCCGGCCCGGGGGTGGATGGAGCAGGCGCTTGCGGCAGGGATGGCGGTGGTGACCGCCAACAAGCAGGTGATCGCGCACGACGGACCGGCCCTGGCGCAGCGCGCGCAGGCGGCCGGCCGGCCCCTGCTGTTCGAGGCCGCGGTGGCCGGCGGTGTGCCCATTGTCCGGTCGCTGCGAGAGGGCATTGCCGGCGATCGACTCCATCGGATCCAGGGCGTGCTGAACGGCACCTGCAACTACATTCT
>SXOW01000486.1 GCA_005778315.1 Acidobacteriota bacterium | reverse complement strand
CCGCCAAACACCTGCATCTGCTCCTCGCCGAAGTCCTCGACCGCGAACGAGGCCATGGCGCTCCCCGCGATAATGGCGCGACTGACAACCGCGTCCGTAACCTCACCGGCCGACGCCAGGTAGCCCATGAACCCGCCAGCGAACGTATCGCCAGCCCCGGTGGGGTCGACCACATCCTCGAGCGGCAGCGCCGGGGCGGCGAAGAATCCCTCGTCGCGCGTCATCAGGACGCCGTATTCGCCACGTTTGATGATGAGCAGATCGGGCCCCATCGCGCGAATGGCCCGTGCCGCCTTCACCAGATTGGCTTCGCCGCTCAGCTCGCGCGCCTCCTCGTCATTGATGACGAGCGCGTCGACGCGCTTCAGCACGGCCTGCAAATCGTCTGGCGTCCCTTCGATCCAGAAGTTCATGGTGTCGGCCGCGACGAACCGTGGCGACTCGACCTGATTGAGAACATCTACCTGCAGGGCCGGGTGGATGTTGGCCAGAAACACGAACGGGGTCGGACGATAGCTCTCCGGCAGCACCGGGCGGAACTTGTCGAACACGTTGAGGTGCGTATAGATGGTCTCCCTCGTATTGAGATCGAAGCTGTACTCGCCCTTCCAGCGGAAGGTCTCGCCCGGGACTCGCTGCAACCCGGCCAGATCGATCCGCCGGCCGCCAAACACCTGCATCTGCTCCTCGCCGAAGTCCTCGCCGACCACGCCGACCATCCGGACGTCGGTGAAGAACGAGGCCGCCACGCTGAAGAAGGTCGCAGCGCCGCCAACCACTCGGGACGCTTCGCCAAAGGGGGTCTTGATGGAATCGAACGCAACGGAACCAACGGTCAGAATGGGATCCACAGTGAGTCAGTAACCTCGCGAATGGGAACGGTGTCGAAGCGCTTACTCGGCTGGCACGTATTTACCGATGAGGGGCGCCAGGTCTTTTTTCAGGGCCGAGGGAATCACCTCCGGCCGCGTAATGATAGCCGAGCCGAGCGCCGAGGCACACTCGCAGGTTCGATCGACCGGCAATCGGCCGACCGCGTTCGCGACGACATGCTGCGCCGTCACGGCGTTCTGGGTCAGGGTCGCGATGATCATCTCGACTGTCACGTCGTCGTGCCCCTCGTGCCAGCAGTCGTAGTCCGTCACCAGCGCCAGAGTCGTGTAGCAGAACTCCGCCTCGCGGGCCAGCTTGGCCTCCTGGAGGTTGGTCATGCCGATGATGTCCATCCCCCAGGAGCGATACAGCTGTGACTCGGCCAGCGTGGAGAACTGGGGTCCTTCCATACACACATACGTGCCCCCACGATGCACACGCGCCTGCGCCGCGTCGGCGGCGTCAGCGGCAATCCCGCTCAGCGTGGCGCAGAAGGGATGCGCAAACCCGACGTGGGCCACGATGCCTCCGCCAAAGAATGTGCTGACGCGCCCCCTCGTCCGGTCCAGAACCTGATCGGGCACCACGATGTCGAGCGGTCGATATTGCTCCTGCAAGCTGCCGACGGCACTCGCCGACAGAATCCACTCGACCCCCAGGGCCTTCAAGCCAAAGATGTTGACGCGAAAATTCAGCTCGGACGGCATCAGTCGATGGCCGTCGCCATGGCGGGCCAGGAACGCCACCCGGCGCCCGTTCAGCGTCCCGATCAGGTAGGGCGCCGACGGCTCGCCGAACGGGGTCTCCACCCGGACCTCTTCGCGGTCGGTGAGCGCCGCCATGTCGTACAACCCGCTCCCCCCGATGACGCCGATTCGAACGTCCTGCTTCTGTAATGGGCTCAACGCTACGTCCTTTTCTTTCCTCAGACGGGGCGACGCCACGCCCCCTCGCATTGTCGCGCGCCCTCCTCCTTAGGCGGGGCGCGCCTGCTTTAGCTCCACGAGCACGCCCTGGGCCGCTGATGGATGAATGAAGGCCACCAGGCTTCCGCCGGCGCCCTCTCGTGGCGTTTCGTCGACCAACCGGACCCCACGGGCCTTGAGTTGCGCCAGTGCGGCCGCAATGTCGTCTACCCGAAGTGTCACGTGATGAAGCCCGGGGCCTCGCCGTTCGATCGACCGTGCGATGGCGGACTGTTCGCTCGTCGCCTCAAGCAGTTCCAACGCCGCCTCGCCGACCGGCAGGAACCGGGCACGTACGTGCTGGGACGGCACGTCCTCTGCGTCACCGATCTCCAGCCCTAGCGCGTCGCGATAGAACGCGAGCGCTTCGTCGAGGTCTCGAACAGCGATGCCGATGTGGTCCAGTACCGCCTTCATCCGATATCGCTCCTTTGCGCCTGCGGGCCAAGCGCCCCGCTGACGATGTGCTCGGCCGCCGTGTAGGGATCGAGGTCGGTTGCGACCACCCGATCGAGGATACCCGCGAACGCACGCGGTTCCAGCCCGTGCTGTTCCACATGACGCAGGAGATGCTGAGACACCAGCTGCCGGACCCGAGTCTCGAGTCGGAGCCGGCGTCTGCGTCCGAAATCCGCGCTGTCGTGAGCCCGGAACGCGTCGACGGTCCGCATCACCTCGGCCACCCCGGTACCCTCGGTGGCCACCGTCGACAGAATCGGCGGCCGCCAGACCTGCGGACCGTACGACGCCAATCCCAGCATCGTTGCGATTTCAGCCACCGTCCGGTCGGCGCCGTCATGGTCCGCCTTGTTCACGACAAACAGGTCTGCAATTTCCATCACCCCGGCCTTCAACGCCTGCACGCCATCGCCCGCTCCCGGCATCGTGACGACGATGGTCATGTCCGCCCGCCGGGAGATCTCGACTTCCGCCTGTCCGACCCCGACGGTCTCGATGATGATCAGGTCGAACCCGGCCGCGTCGAGCACCACAAGCGCGTCGCCGGTGGCACGGGCCAGTCCGCCAAGCTCGCCGCGGGTGGCCATGCTGCGTACGAATACGCCGGCGTCACCGGTGTGCGCCTGCATTCTGACCCGATCGCCCAAGACGGCCCCACCCGAAAATGGGCTGGTCGGGTCAACCGCGAGCACCGCGACGGTGCGCTCCTCCCGACGAGCCGCGCGCACGAGTTGGTCGACGAGACTGCTCTTGCCGACGCCAGGAGACCCGGTCACACCCAACAGGTAGGCGCGGCCACTCCGGTGAAACACCCCTTTGATGACCTCAGCCGCCGCCTCGCCCTCGGCCTCGACCAGCGAGATGGCTCGCGCAATGGCTCGTGGGTCGCCAGCCAGCACGCCGTCGACCACGGTCTGGTGGTCACGGGTCATGACGATCGGTCCAGGTAGGTCCGGGCGATCACCAGGCGCTGGATCTCGCTTGTCCCTTCGCCAATGGTGGTCAGCTTCACGTCTCGGAAAAACTTCTCGGCCGGGTAGTCCTTGACGAAGCCGTAGCCCCCGTGAATTTGCACCCCTTGCTCAGCCACCCGGACCGCGGTCTCGCTGGAGAAGAGCTTGGCAATGGCTGACTCGCGCGTCGTCGCACGCCCCTGGTCCTGCAGGTACGCCGCGCGATAGGTCAGCCAGCGCGCCGCTTCGATCTCGGTGGCCATGTCGGCGAGCTTGAATT
>SXOW01000485.1 GCA_005778315.1 Acidobacteriota bacterium | reverse complement strand
GCCGGTCGCCCGTCAGCGGCTGTCCGCCATCCGTGAATTCAGCGACCTCGGCAGCGGGTTTCGCATCGCGGCGCTCGACCTCGAGATTCGCGGCGCCGGCAACCTCCTCGGTGGTGAGCAGAGCGGTCACATTGAGTCGATCGGGTTTGACCTGTACGTCAAGTTGCTCGAACAGACCGTGCGAGAGCTCAAGGGCGAAGATATCCAAGATGAGCTCCGCGCCACGGTGAACCTGAACCTCGACCTCAAGATCGAGGAATCCTATATTCCGGACACGAATCAGCGTTTGACCGTCTACCGGCGGGTTGCCGGGGCCCGGGTCGAGGCTGACCTCACTGCCCTGCTGGACGAGGTGCGTGACCGTTATGGTCCCATTCCGCGCTCGGTCGCCACCTTGGTCGAATACGGGCGCATCCGGGTGCTGGCGGACCAGACGGGCGTCGAAAGCCTCGACCGAAATGGTCCGCTGATCGTCCTAAAGTTCAGGCCCACGACCCTCGTGGATCCGGTCCGACTGATCCGGTTTGTCGAGCGGCGCGCGGACATCCTGCTCAAGCCGCCGTCCATGCTGACCATGGACCTGCAGAATCGGGCGGCGCCAGCTACGGGCACCAGCCACCGGTCATGGTGGACCGCCCGCGCCCGCACCGAGGACGTCCGAGCCGGATTCTCGCGCGCCGACTTTCAGCGCGCGGCCCGAGAGAGCGAGGGGCCCGAGGAACTGCTTGGGCGGGTGGGCGGCCTCCTGGTGGAGTTGCGCGGGTTGGAAACGATAGAATCGGAATAGAGGGGTTTGTATGACGATACGTACGCTAGGCCTCGTGTCCGTGCTCACCGCCATGGCGGCCGGTCTCGCCCAGGGGCAGCCGGCGGGCGAACCCGGCTTTCGGCTGACGTCGGGCGACCCCACCGCGCTCATCATCGAACGCATTCTCGTCAAGGTCAACGGCGAACTCTTCACACAGAGCGACCTCGAAGAAGCGCAAATCGCCGAGTTGCGCCTGCTCCCCACCCCGCCGCAGGCCGATGCCGAGTTGCGCCAGACGATACAGGAGCTGACCCCGGAACTCGTTGGGCGGATCATCGACGAGCTGCTGCTGACGCAACGGGGTCGGGAGATGGGTTTCACGCTGAGCGATGCGCAGTTCGAGGAAATTGTCGACGGAATCAAGGTTGAAAACGGGTTCGACGACGAGCAGCTCGTCGCAGCGTTGGCAGAGAGCGAAGGCATGACAATGGCCGATTTGCGCACCTCGGTGGAGGAGCGGATGCTCATCCAGCAGGTGGAGCAGGTCGAGGTGAACAACCGCATCGTGATGACCGGTACCGAGGCCCGCGAGTACTACGATGAGCACCTCGACGAGTTTTCCGTTCCTGCGACGGTGACCCTGCGGGAGATCGTCGTCGGCTCGCCGCCGGCCACCGGACCGCTCGCCGCTGCGGGCGGTGCAGGTTCGAAGGCGACCGCCGACGCCGCGCACAGTCGGGTCACGGCCGGGGAAGATTTCGCCGCCGTGGCGTCTGAAGTCTCCACGGCCCCGTCGAAGGAAAACGGCGGGCTGATCGGCCCCCTCAACTTGTCAGATCTGGCGGAAGGCATACGCGCGCGGGTCGAGGCGCTCGAGGTCGGCGAGATCAGCGAGGTGACGGAGACCCCGAGCGGCTACCAGATTCTGACGCTTGAGGCCAAGACCGAAACGACGCCGATTCCGTTCGATAGCGTTCGCGACTCCATCGTCCAGTCGGTTGCCGCGAGCCGCCAGGCCGATGAGCGGAACGACTATCTTGCGCGGCTCCGCGAGGCGGCCATCATCGAGTGGAAGGACGAGAACCTGAAGCAGATCTACGAAGCGGTGGTCGCCGCCCGGGTGTCCACCAGTGGGGTCTGACATCGAAGCCGCGCCAGTCACGCCGTTGGTGCCGGACGCCGCTGCCGCGCCCGCGCCGTGGTTTGCCATCTGGACGCGGTCCCGCCACGAGCAGGTGGTCCGGGAGCAGCTCGAACGCAAACAGGTCGAGACGTTTCTCCCGACCATCACCCGATGGAGTCGGTGGAAGGATCGTCGGAAGAAGATTGTCTGGCCCCTCTTTCCGGGCTACTGCTTCGCCCGATTTGACGCGGCGCAACCATTGGGCATTCTGCGGTGTACCGGCGTCGTCAACATCGTGTCCTTCGACGGTGAGCCCGCCCCCATCGCACACGCCGAACTGGACAACATCCGCCGGCTGGTCGACACCGATCTGCAGTACGACCCGTGTCCGCTGATTCGCGAAGGCATGATGGTGGAAGTGGTGCACGGGCCGCTGAAGGGCGTGGTCGGTCGCCTCGTTCGCAAAGGCTCGCACGCTCGGCTCGTCCTCTCGGTTGATCTGATCGGTCAGGCCGTGTCCGTCGAGGTGGACGCGGCGGACGTGAAGGCATACTAAGTCGCTGTGAAGCCTCAAAAGGTCAAGGTAGGGTCGGTCACGCTGGAGTCGCCGTTCGCGCTGGCGCCCATGGCCGGCATGACGGACACCGCGTTCCGACGCCTCGTGAAGCGCCGGGGTGGCTGCGGGTTGGTCGTCACGGAGATGGTGAGCTCGGAAGGGCTCGTCCGGGGTATCGATCGGACGCTGGAATTTGCCGAATACACCGAGGAAGAGCGGCCCGTCTCGATCCAGATTTTCGGCGGCACGCCCAGCACGATGGCCGAGGCTGCCCGCATTGTCGAGGGGTTGGGTGCCGACATCGTCGACATCAACATGGGGTGCCCGGTTCCCAAGATTGCCAAGCACAACGCGGGGTGCAGCCTGATGCGCACGCCGGAACACGCGGCGTCCGTGGTGGCGGCGATGGCCGAGGCGGTGTCCATTCCGGTGACGGTGAAGATGCGCGCCGGGTGGGACGATGAGCACGTCAACGCGCCGCAGGTGGCCGGCATGATGGAACGGGCCGGCGCCGCCGCGGTGGCGGTGCATGGGCGCACCGCGAAGCAGTCTTACTCCGGTCGATCCGACTGGGGGCTCATAAACGAGGTCGCCCAGTCCGTGTCGATCCCGGTCTTTGGCAGTGGTGATTGCGTCGCGCCGGAGGATGCGATCGAGCGCATGCGCGAGACGGCGGTGTCCGGTGTGCTGGTCGGGCGCGGCGCGTTGCGCAACCCATGGATTTTCGAGCAGGCCTTCCGCCTGGGAAACGGCGAGGCGCCCTCGGAGGTGCCCCAGGCTGACCGCGGACAGTTCCTGCTGAGCTATATGGATCTGCTGCTGTCAGAGGGCCAGGACGAGGCGCAAGGATTTCGGCATCGGGCCGAGGCAAATCTGAATGCGGGCCCCAAGCGTCGCACCGCCGCCAGCCGCGAACGGTGGGTGATCAACAAGCTGCGCGCGCTGGGGTCGTGGTATACGAAGGGCTTCGGCTGCGGGGCGCAGCTCCGCATCGCGATCAACCACGCCAGGTCCATTGACGAGCTGCGCGGCATCATTTCAGACTTTTTCTCCGTAGACGGATTCGCGCCGACGATGCTGCGCGGGTCGTCCGACACCGGAGGCGTGCATGCCGCGGCTGATTGAGCGTCCCACTGTGATCGAGGCAGCGGGCAACCTTCCAAAACGGATCGAGGAATACGCCGGACGCGTCAACAGTGGCCACGACGGCGTGAGTGTGGCGCGGATGGTGTCGCCCGAAGGCTGGCTCGAGCCGGGCCAGCGACCGGACTTCGAAGAGATCACCGTGGTGCTGGGCGGCATGCTCCGCGTGGAACACGAGTCCGGCACCACCGACGTGAGGCCGGGCCAGGCCGTCGTCACCTCCCCCGGTGAATGGGTCCGCTACAGCAGCCCCGAGCCCGGTGGCGCCGAGTACGTCGCGATCTGCACGCCCGCATTCAGCCCGGACACGGTCCACCGCGACGCGTAGTCGATCGCCCTCAAGTTCTTCTCGCCCCGCGCTTGACGTATGATCGGTGTTTGCACATCCGATCCTTTCCACCCGGAGGCCGCCGATGAAGGCGATGCATTCGACGCATAGTGACATGGACGTCGGCGGTGCCGACTCCGGCTGCTGGTGCTTGGCGCTCATCCGTCCCGTATCCTGGCTTCTCGGCGGTTCGCTCGTTGCCACGCTGGGCATCGTGGTCGTAACCGCGTCCGGCGCCGGCGAAGCCGCCTGGACCAACGATCTCGCCCCGATCACCGCCGCGGAGTGGGACTACGACAAGGCGGCCCACCTCATCGAGCGGGCGGGCTTCGGGGCCACTCCGGCTGAGATTGAACGACTCGCCGCCATGACCCCCGAGCAGGCGGTAGCGGAACTGGTCGACTACGGCGCCATCGACAACAGCGCCACGCCCGCGTTCGACCCCTCCCCCATCTGGGACCCGGGCATGGACCCGTTTCCCAAGAGTCGCGCCGATGCGGTCCGCATTGCCCGTGAAACCGGCGAGTCGATGGGCGTCAAGATGCTGCCCGAGGGCGAGTCGCGCCGTCTGCAGCCGGTGGTCAACAAGTTCTTCTTCGGCCTGCGCGCCAACGCCATCGAGACCGACCGACTCACCGTCTGGTGGGCCGAGCGGATGCTGGTGACGCGGCGCCCGCTGGAAGAGAAGCTGGCGTTGTTCTGGCACGGGCATTTCGCGACCGGCAACGACAAGGTCCGCGACACGCGGATGATGCTGCGGCAGAACGAGATGCTGCGCGCCAACGCGGCCGAGAGCTTTGGCGACCTGCTGACCGGGATTCTGCGGGATCCGGCCATGCTGGTCTATCTCGACAATGGCGAGAACCGGAAGGGCCATCCCAACGAGAATTTCGGACGCGAGCTGCTGGAATTGTTCACGATGGGGGTCGGCAACTACACGGAAACAGACATTCGCGAAGCGTCGCGCGCGTTCACCGGGTGGACCAACGACGTGCTCGAGTTCCGGTTCGACGCCGCCACCCACGACGACGGCGAGAAGACGTTCCTCGGCCGCACCGGCCCGTTCAACGGCGACGACATCATCGACATCATTCTCGATACACCGGTGACGGCGGAGTACATCACCGCCAAGCTGTATCGCTATTTCGTCCGCGAGGACCTCGACGACGCGACCCGCAGCGCGCTGGCCAGCACGTTCCGCGACTCGGGCTACGAGCTGCGCCCGCTCCTACGCCGCCTCTTCCTGTCCCGCGACTTCTACAGTCCGGCGTCCTACGCCACCCAGATCAAGAGTCCCGTGCACCTGGTGGTGTCGACCTATCGCAAGCTTGGGCTGGACACGTTGCCCACCATTCCCGACTTCGGCCGCCTGACGGCGGGTTTGGGACAGACGTTGTTCAACCCGCCCAACGTGGCTGGCTGGGCTGGCGGCCGCACCTGGATCACCCCGGCATTGCTGCTGGAACGGGGCAACCTGTTCCGGGGGGTGTTGTTGCCAGACACCGACGGTTTCTGGGCGCCAGACCGCGCGTTGCCGGGGATCTACTCGCAGGTGGGCGCCCGCATCGACCGCGGTATGAACATCACTGCCGCCACCCAAGAGGGCGACTCCGAGTCGAGCCAGATGGCCGACCGAGACGAAGACTACAACACCCGCTATGGCGGGTACATGGGCTACGTCATGGCCTATGAACTGTTGCATCCCATCCCGCGGCACACCGCGGACCTCGACCTGGCCGCCATGCTGCAGGAGGCCGGTGCCACCACCGTGGACGGCGCCGTCGATCACTTCGCACACCGCTTCCTCAGGGTGCCGCTCGGCGCGGCCGCCCGGACCGTGCTGGTCGAACGGCTACGCGAAGACCTGGGTAGCGACCGACTGACCGCGCAGGCGGGTCCGCAGCAAGAGCTGGCGCTCCGTTCGCTGTTGTATCTCGTGTTGAGCGCGCCTGAGTATCAACTGGCGTAGCCACCCGGCACAGACCTTCTGGGAGAGAAGAACATGACAATTCGCAATTTCACGAACTGCGGGTGCTCGCGACGGGACTTTCTGCGCAAGGGACTCTACGGCGTTGGTGTGACCGCCGGTCTCCCGCTGTTGCTGAGCCGCACGACCCAGGCCTTGACCGCCGAGGCCATGCGAGGCACCAGCATGGAAGCCAACCCAGAACGGATTCTGGTAGTGGTGGAGCTCTCAGGCGGTAACGACGGCCTGAATACGGTGGTGCCGTTCGGCAACGACGAGTACTACCGCGTTCGTCCCAACATCGGCATCCGCGAATCCGAAGCGATCAAGATTGAAGATGGCTACGGGTTGCACCCCTCCATGGTGGGATTCGAGCGTCTCTATAAGGAAGGGATGATGGGAGTCGTCCACGGGTGTGGCTACGACAACCCCAGCCTGTCCCACTTCTCGTCCATGGGCTTCTGGCATACCGGGGTGCCCAACGGCGGCGAGCCGCTCGGATGGCTGGGCCGCCTCGCCGACGGCGCCTACGACCACGACGCCCAAGGCAACATGATCGTCAACATCGGGACGCGCCAGTCGCTAGCCGTGCAAGCGCGTCACCACCAGCCGCTGGTGTTCAACGACCCCCGCAGTTTCCACCGCGAAGGGTCTGAAGCGGAGAAGCAGGCGATTGAAAGCATCACGCCAGGTGCCGATGCCAATCCAACGCTGGAGTTCCTGTCCGCCACCGCGACCAACGCGGTCGAAAGCTCGGCCTTCGTGCGTGAAGCGGCCGCCGGCTACAGCAGTCCCATCGACTACGGTATCGGCGGGCTGTCGCCACAACTGCGGCGCGTGGCCGCGCTCATCAACGCCGACATGCCAACCCGGCTCTACTACGTCAGCTACCAGGGCAACTCGTTCGATACCCACGTGCACCAAGCCGACCCGCACGCCCGTCTGCTGACCTATACCGCCGATGCGGTCCGTGGCTTCGTCGAAGACCTGAAACGTATCGGCCGGGCCGACGACGTCGCCATCATGATGTTCACCGAGTTCGGCCGCCGCGTCGAAGAGAACGCCAGCCTCGGCACCGACCACGGAACCGCCACCCCCATGTTCGTCATTGGCAGCGGCGTCCAAGGCGGACTCCACGGCCAGCACCCCAGCCTGACGGATCTGGACGACGGTAACCTGAAGATGACTACCGACTTCCGCCGCGTCTACGCGACGATGATTGAGGAGTGGCTCGGCCACAAGGACTCCGCGTCTATTCTGAAAGGGTCGTTCGAGTCACTGCCATTGTTCGCGTGAGCATCGGGACGCGGTCCGGACAGCACCCCGGCACCGCCTTCCCACGCCAGGGCATAAGAGATCGTAGCAAGGGTTCGGCCGCAAACAGGCTCAACCATGAACGGATCATCCGACCGCCTTCCCACACCGTTTGACGACGGCGCGGTCCACGATCCGAGATGAGCCTCCGCTACATCTACAAACACGAAATGGCGCTGCTCTTGCGGGCCGCCGGATTTGCCCGCTTTGAGATCTACGGCGATTTCGACCGTCACCAGCTGACCCGCGAAGACGAGGCGATGATTGTCGAGGCGTGGGATGAGTGAGACGGGCACAGGACGTGAGCGTCGGGGGATCGAGGACGGCTGAGAATGACGGCTGGGTCTCGGCGCCGAGCCCACACTCAAAGAAGCCGACGCACTTTTTCCACCAACGTCGTGCGTTTCAGGCCTAGAAGCTGCGCGGCGCGCTGCTTGTTGCCGTCGGTCTCGTCGAGCGCCTGGGAAATCAGGTCGCGCTCGATGTTCGCCACATAGGCCGGCAGGTCGAGCCCACCCTCCGGAAGGACAGCACCGGCGGGATGGTCCCGGGCGGCCGCCGGCTGCAGTTCGGGTGGGAGATCCGCCACATCAATCTGGGTGCGCTCGCCACCGAGTGCCAGCGCGCGCTCGACGGCGTTTTCGAGTTGCCGAATGTTGCCAGGCCAGGGATAGGCCATCAGGCGACGCATCGCCTCCTGGGTCACCGTAATGTCGCGCGGGGGCACCTGTTGTTGCGAGAGCCGACTGACAAAGTGCCGCACCAGGAGCGGAATGTCTTCGCGCCGTTCCCGCAAGGGTGGCAGCGAGACAGGAATTACATTCAGTCGGTAAAAGAGGTCTTCCCGAAAGAGGCCGTCCTTCACCAATTGCGGGAGGTCGGCATTCGTCGCGGCCACCACCCGCACATCAATCTTAATGGTACGGGAGTCGCCGAGCCGTTCCAGTTCTCGTTCCTGCAACACCCGCAGCAGCTTCGCCTGGAGCGCCACGTTCATGGTTGCGATCTCGTCGAGAAAGAGTGTGCCTCGGTCTGCGACTTCGAAACGACCAGCGCGGTTCGCGACCGCTCCGGTGTAGGCCCCGCGTACATGTCCGAAGAGTTCGGCCTCGAGCAGGGTCTCGGGCACGGCGCTGCAGTTGAGGGCCACGAAACGGTGTGCGCGCCGACGGCCGTTGTGGTGAATCGCGCGCGCGGCCAGCTCTTTTCCGGTGCCGGTTTCGCCGTGGATAAGGACGGTGCTGGAGCTGTCGGCGACGGTCTCGAGGAGATCGAACAGCGCCCGCATCTGCGGGCTTCGGCCCACCAGTCCCTCAAACCGGTAGCGTTCCTCCAGTTGTGACCGCAGATACGCGTTCTCGGAGCGGAGCCGGCGCTGCTCCAGCGCCGAAGCCAGCACGTGCAGTAGCTGGTCGAACTGAAATGGCTTGGTAATGAACTCGGTCGCCCCGCGCTTGATGGCCTCGACCGCATCCTTCACGGTGCCGAAGCCGGTCATGACGATGCCGACAATTTCAGGATAGCGTTCGAGCGCCGCACCGAGTACTTCGCGCCCGTCAATGCCAGGCAAGCGCAGGTCGGTCAACACGACATCGAACGCGAACTCGCTCAGCCGCTCGAGGGCCTCCTCGCCGCTGCCGACCGCCACTACCTGATAGCCGTGGTCCGCGAGCCGCTCGGCCGTCGCGTCTCGGAGGGGAGCTTCATCCTCAACGATGAGTAGGTGTGTGTCCGTTTCCACGTGCTGCTTGCTGGGGGTTCTGGCGCGTCGGTGTGTCAACATTTTGACACCCGCTGTTCTACGCGGTCAAGTTCGAGGCAGGCGGACTAATGGCATCGAAGTGCCGTGCCGATACCATTCTTCGAGCCCGCCTAGCGTGCTAGCGGCTGTGGACTCGGAGTAGGGGGTGGGTCAGATGCGAGCGCCAGGAATGATAGTAGATAGAAAAACAATCTCGATCATCAAGGCTTGTGAGTTGGTTGGCGTCAGCCGTCGCACGATCTATAACTGGATCGCAAGCGGCAAGGTTGAGTACGTTCGAACAGCCGGCGGTTCGGTTCGCATCTTTGCCGACACGTTGTGGCGGGAACCGGACACCGGCGCGAGCGAGGCTGCGGGCGTTCAGGCGGGCCGCTAGGTCTGCTCGAGCGATGCGCAGCCAGATCCCGTTTCCGCACCTGTATCCGGATCCACTACAGATGGACCAGCCGACCGATCTCGGCGCGCTCTTTCATCGGTTGAACAACCAGCTCGGCATCATCCTGGCGAACGCCGAGTTACTCGAGGCGAAGTCCACCGATGACGCCAGCGCCTCTCGGGCCTCACAGATCGTCAGCAGCGCGGTCGAGGCCATCAGCGCCGCTCGGCACATCAAGGCGCGCTGCCAAGAGAAGTAACCCCTAGTCCTCGCTTCACCGCCAGGTCGTTCAGTCGCACCCCTTGCGATCGTCAATAATTTGGCTATTGATGCCGTCAACGCGTCAACTTTATGGCGATCGCTCGGTTCGGTCGCGATACTCGTGTATCACATGCTTCAGTCGATATTTCTTTGTAAGCTATTTTCTATCAGCACTTTAGATGCTATCTAGCTCGTTCTGACGGCCACGCGTCGGGCCTCCTTCCGCTCTGGCACTGCGATTGCGATTACCGGTTCCTGCGTAGCGCAACGTCCAGGTTTGGACACCCAGCCCAGATTTTCGGAGGCAAAGACCGATGGCAGTTCAGGCACTCAGCAACGACCAAGACCGCGTCACGAATGGTGTGCCCTTTGTTGAGGCACTCGCGCGGCGGATGGCGGCGTCGATGCCGCACTCGATAGATCTCGGTGACCTCGTCCAGGACGGCATGATCGGCCTGATTGACGCAGCCAACCGTTTTGATGAGAAGCGCGGTATCAAATTCGAGACCTTCGCCGAGCGACGAGTGCGGGGAGCGATGATCGACGCCCTCAGACGGGACGCCTGGCCGCGTGGTGTCCGGCGCGCGCGTCGAGAGCTGGAGGCGGCCCGAGAGAAGCTCCGACATGAACTCGGGAGCGAGCCG
>SXOW01000484.1 GCA_005778315.1 Acidobacteriota bacterium | reverse complement strand
TGCCGCCGTTGAAGGTGCCGCCGAGCGCCGGAACGCCACTGATAAAGCCTCCGGGTCCGACGTTCTCGGAGTTTTGAAAGAGCAGGTGCTCGAACAGGTGCGCAAATCCCGTCCGTCCCGGCGTCTCTCTCGCCGAGCCGACGTGGTACAGCACTGCCACTGCCACGACCGGGTCCGAATGGTCCTCGTGCAGCAACACCTGGAGACCGTTTTCCAGCGCGTACTGCTCGAAGGGCAGCTGGAGATCGGGGACTGCGTCCGCGCTTGTGTCGGCTGGCGGGACCGTCGTGCACGCCACGATCGGGAGCACCAGACTGGTGAGGAGCGCGCGGGCGTAGGACTGGGCCATTCAGAACTCCGTTCGGCGCACGATTGCGCAGCCTCAGTCTACCCCCCACGTGGCTAGGCCGCGCGCCACCCGCTCGGCGGCGCAGCGCTGGGCGTCGGCGGCTCGTCAGGCCACGAACGGAGGCCAGTTCCGTGTACGCTTGGAGGTATGAACGGACCCGTGAAACGGCCAGCACAGATCGGGTGGATCAGGGCACGCGGCGCCTGCCTGTTGGCGGCGGCGGTCTTGTCCACCGGATGCTACTGGTCCCGCAGCTCCACCCAACCAGTGCCTCGCTTGTCCCATCCGCCGTTTGACCGTGTGACCGCGGCGGCCCAGCCGCCGTTCACATTCGCCGCGTTCGGCGACCAGAAGGGACTGGCGAAGAGCGGCGAGTGGGACGCCCTCCTCCGCCAGCTGGCCTCGCTCGAACCGCCGCCGCTGTTTCTGCTCGATACCGGTGACATCGTCGAGAATGGCACCTATCGAGACCAGTTCGTCCAGCTTGAGGAGATCTTGTCGGTCGTCGACGGCCTGCCGTATCTCTTGGCGGTTGGCAATCACGAAATCGACGACGACGATGTCGATGCGAAGGGGCATGTCGTCCAGTTTCTGGGCGATGTCATCGGTCTCGACCAGTTCCGCGAGGAACAGCTGTATTACGTCAAGCGCGTCGGGCCGCTGCGACTGGTCGTGCTCGACAGCAACGATCTCGTGTACCCGGCGCGCGGGGCATGCCGAGAACGGTATGACGCCGGTACGCGCGGGGCCGAGCAGCTCGCGTGGCTCGTTGACGAACTGGCCACACCCTGGGACGGGTCGACGGTCGTGGCGTTCCACCACACCATGATGCTGTCGGCCAGCAAGCACGAAGACCACGCCCGCTGTCTCTGGAATGGCGCGTTGGCCGCACACGGTGACCGCACGCTGCCCGAGATCTTGCTTGACGGCGGGGTGGACGTCGTCGTGACCGGGCATACCCACACCTACGAGGCGTTGCGGCTCACCCGCGGTGGACGCACCATGCTGAGCGTGAACGTGTCCGGCACGTCGGGGGGGAGTCGGCTGGCCCGCGAGGTCTCCGACCCAGAGACGGACTTCGCGAAGCGAGGGTGGGATTTGAGCGGCTGGACCGGCGTATCACAGGGCGCGTTCATGCCCCCGGACAACATCGTGAATCAGTTCGCGCTGATTTCGGTGAGCGCAACCGGCACCCTCGACTGTGCGATTTACCACGTCGGCGAGTCGGTCGCCAGACCCTGCTATCCCCAGCCCGCGCGCCGGGCCGGCCGCCTGCGGGTCGGCGGCTCGCCCACGCTCCCCTGATATGAAGCTCTACGCGCTGGCCGATCTGCATCTGAGCTACCGACCGAACCGGGAGGCGTTGGCCGAATGGCCGGCGCGGCCGGACGACTGGTTGATTGTCGCCGGTGATGTGGGCGAGACCCTCGAGCATCTGAAACTGGGATTGGCCGCGGCGACCGAGCGGTTTGCCAAGGTGTTCTGGGTGCCGGGTAATCACGAGCTGTGGAGCCATCAGCCCGGCAGCCCGCGAGGGCTCGCCAAGTACGACGCAGCGGTTGCGATGTGTCGTCGATTCGGTGTGCTGACCCCGGAGGACCCCTACGTGGTGTGGCCAGGCGAGCCAGCGTGCGTGATCGCGCCGCTGTTCGTGCTGTTCGACTACACGTTTCGGCCGGACCACGTCGCACCAGCGGATGCGGTCGCGTGGGCTGCTGACGACGGTATCCTGAGCGCCGATGAACGATTTCTGGCGCCTGACCCCTACCCGAGCCGCACCGCGTGGTGTCACGCTCGGGTCGACTACAGCGAGCAACGGCTGGCCTCAGCGTGTGCGACCACGCCGTCGATTCTGGTGAATCACTACCCGCTCCGCCGGGACCTCGTGCGTTTGCACCGGATCCCTCGGTTTTCGCCCTGGTGCGGCACCCGCCGCACCGAGCACTGGCACACGCGGTTCAGGGCGCGCGTTGTGGTGTCCGGCCACCTGCATCTGCGGGCCACCGATTGGATCGATGGGGTCAGATTCGAGGAGGTTTCACTGGGGTATCCCAGGCACTGGCGCCGGGAGCAGGGGATCGACGGCTATCTGCGCGAGATTCTCCCGGGGCCGACAAGCGGTCCGCACTCGGGTGGGCCGGAGTATCACTGGTAACGGCGGTCGGCCGGGCTCGTGCCTAACAGAGCGGGCCAACGGCTTCGCGTGCCGTGATCGTGAGCGGGAGGCCTGGCGTGACCTCGACCGCCGTCGCCACGAGATGGTGCTCGCCAAGCGGACCCACGCCGAATTGCCAACGTCCAGGGGCGTCGTCGAGCTCCGGGGCGAATCGAATCCGAACGTCGTCCGGGCGCTCCGGCGGTAGATCAAACGAGAAATGGGCGAGCGGGATGGCCAGACCCATTCCGCGGGCCTTGATATAGGCCTCTTTGAGCGTCCAGTACTCCAAGAACCGTCTCGGGAGGTCCTTCCCCTCCGTCCGCCGCAGGGCACCGGCTTCCTCCGGTGAGAAGAATCTGTCGGCCAGGTCCAACCAGTCGCCGGAACGGGCGCGCGGTTCGACATCCACGCCTACCTCGAGGTCGCGGGCGACGAGGCACACCACCATGCCCGCGGTATGGGACAGATTGAACCGCAGCGACGAGGGTGGGGACGCGATGGCTGGCCGGCCATAACGATTGGACTCGAAGCACCACTCTGAGACGTCGACGTCGTCATATCGGGACAACGTGGCGCGCGCCAGGATGCGCGCGATCAGGCAGATCTGGCGGTCCCGAGCGAAGCGAAATCGGTCCGCTTTCTGGCGCTCCTCATCGGTCAGGGTGGAGCGATACCGTGCCAACTCGCCCGTGTCTGTGAATCGTTCAGGCACGGCCCACCACAAGTGGGCATGGCCGGGCGGAAGCGACAGTGAACCGGCGCGTGGGCCCCTCATTCTGCGACCATCCTATCTGGCCAGCCTCGCAGCGGGCGAGATCACCGCTCCCCGGATGTATCTTCTTGGGCCTTCATCTTCTGACGGACGCTGAGGGGTCGCATGTCCGTCCACACCTCGGCGATGTATTCAAGACACGCTTTCTTCGAGCCCTGCGTGCCGACGGCTTTCCAGCCCAGCGGGATCTCTTTTTCGGCTAGCCAGATGGAATACTGCTCTTCGTGGTTCACCACGATCCGGTAGATTCTCGTGTCGTCGTCGTCGTCGTGCATCAGTCTGCTCCTGGGCCTGCTGTAAGCCTCGTGGACGGCTCCTGACCTATCGTGCAGCGGCGTCGGTGGCGGTGCTGTCGGCCACGGCGGCCACCACGCGGGAGACCGCGGCCTCCGTCAGGCCGGGGTGCAGGGGAAGGGACAACAACTCGCCGCAGACGGACGTGGCGACCGGGCAGTGGTTCGGGTTCGCGTCGGCAAACGCCGGTTGGTCCGGGAGCGGCGTCGGATAGTGGACCAGGGTCTGGATACCGGCTGAGGCCAGGTGCTGCTGCAGCTGGTCGCGAACCGCGCTTCGGACCGGAAACAGATGGTAGACATGTCCGGGGTCGCAGGCGGGCGGCACCCGGAGAGCGGAACCGGCCAACCCCGCGCGATAGAGGGCGGCCAACGTCCGGCGCCGCGCCGTCCACGCCGGCAAATAGGGGAGCCTCGCGCGCAGGACCGCCGCCTGAATCTCGTCGAGCCGCGAATGCGCGGCCGCCTCGCCAAAGCGGTCCCGGGTGGTCTGCCCGCCGGTCCGCAGCCGTCGCAGTCGCGTGTCGAGGGCGTCGTCTCGCGTACACACGGCTCCGCCGTCGCCAAGCGCACCCAGGTTCTTGGTCGGGTAGAAGCTGTAGGCCGCGGCGATACCGGTGGTGCCGACCGGCACGCCGCCGCAGGTGGCCAGATGGGCCTGGCAGCAGTCTTCGATCAGCGCGAGGCCGTGCCGATCCGCCACCGCCGCGAGGGCCGGGATGTCGGC
>SXOW01000483.1 GCA_005778315.1 Acidobacteriota bacterium | reverse complement strand
TACAGATCCTGACGAAACGTCCCCGCCTCGACGTCACCTTCCAGATCGCGGTTGGTCGCCGCCACGATACGCGCGCGGACGGGGGTTGGTCGATCACCGCCAACCCGGGTCACCATGCGCTCCTCGAGCACTCGCAACAGCTTGGCCTGCACGGGCCCGGGAAGCTCGCCAACCTCATCGAGAAACAACGTGCCGTCGGCGGCCGTCTCGAACGCGCCCTTCCGTAGCCGGTCTGCCCCCGTGAAGGCCCCGCGCTCATGACCGAACAGCTCGCTCTCGACAAGCTGCTCGGGCAGCGCGGCACTATTGACGGCCACCAGGGGGCGTTTCGGCCCTGGCCCAAGTCGGTGGAGTTCGCGTGCGACCAGCTCCTTCCCGGTCCCGCTCTCACCGGTGATCAACACGGCACTCGGGATGGGGGCCAGCTTGGCGATCGCCGCCCGGAGCGCCTGCATCGGTGGGCTGTCACCAATCAGCGTGGTTTCGGCCCCGTCGCGATGCCGCAAGGTCTTGAGCTCGGCCAACATCCGTCCACGCGAGACGGCCTGCTCGATCTCCTGGACGACCCGCTCGATGTGCTCGGCCTTGTCGATGAATCCCAAGGCCCCCTGACGGACGGCCCGTACGCATCGGTCATACGAGCCGGTCCCGGTGTAGACAATGACCGGTGTCTCCATCGCCCGTTGCCGCATCAGACGCAACACCTCGAACCCGTCGACACCGGGCATCTCCAGGTCGAGCACCACGCACTCGACCGGCTCCCGGCTCAACACGTCGAGGGCCTCGTCGCCGCCGGCCGCAACCATCGTCTCGAACCCGCCGACACGCCTGAGGTCATAGGCGTATTGCTCTGCCATCACGGGCACGTCGTCGACCACCAGCACGCGGATCACCTCGCGTGGTTCCGCTGAGGTTAGTCGGGCCTCACTCGATATCGTCGTCATGACCCTGTGTCCTCTCTGGGCGTCCTGGCGCGGCCGGCACGTCGACCGTCACTCGCGTTCCCTCGCCCAGGACGCTGGACACCCCGACGGTTCCCTCGAGATCGAGCACCAATCGACGCACAATCGAGAGACCGAGGCCGGTGCCCGCCGCCTTGGTCGTATAGAAATCGGCGAAAATCTTCGACGCCTCCGCCTCGCTCATGCCACACCCGGTGTCGGCGACCGTCACACGCACGATCGGGCGATTGGGCTCGTCGACGGACTGCGTCTGAATGGTCACCGTCCCCGGCCCCTCCATGCTCTCGACTGCATTGGCGATCAGGTTGTCGAGAATACGACGCACCGCCACTGGGTCTCCGAACACAGCGGGCAAGTCTGCCGCCAGTTCCCCGCGAATCGCAACATCCGGCCGCCGCGAGACCTGGATGGCCTCGTTCGCAATCGCGTTCAGATCACACCACCGACGGTCTGGCGTCGGCGACAGGCGCCCGTAGTTGGTCGCCAGCGTCTCAAGGTAGTCGATACTTGCCTCGACCGTCCCGCGGCGTTCCGCAAAGACGGCGCTCAGCGCGGCCGGGCTGTGGGCGTCCACCTGAGACAGATGGCGAAACACATTGCGCAGCGGTATCAGGCCATTCTTGATGTCGTGCGTCACCTGCCGAGCCAGCTGGCCAACTGCCGCCTTGTGCTCAGCCTGCCGCAGCTCTCGCCGGCTCGCTTTGAGCCGTGTGGTCAGGTCTCCCAGCAAACGAGCGAGCGTCCCGATTTCGTCGGCACCGCGCGACTCAAAATCAACATCGAGGCGGTCGAGGTCCAGCGTCGCGGTCTTTTCAGCCAATGTCGCCAGCGGCTGGCTCACCCGCGACGACAACCACGCCGCCAGCGCCAGCGCCACCACCGCGGTCGCTGCCGCGGTGCCCATACCCCAGCGCTCCACCCGTCTCACCAGCGCCGGCACTGGTTCGAGCGTGTGGGTGACGAGCACCTGCGCCGTGCTGACGGCTGGGCTCTCGCCAGTGGGCCCCATGACCGTCACCGCCAGCCGCGCTGCGAGCAGGTCGTCGAGCCCAGGCCCACCGTCCGGCGCCGCCGACACCGAGGCCAGCCGCGGGACGAGTTCCGGACTCGAGGACGCATCAAGACCCGGGTACACCAAGGAGACCGCGACCTCTCGGTTGCGAGCCAGTCGCTCGAGGAAGCGCGTGTCCAGGGCGATGCCGCCGACCAGCGTGAAGGCACGGGCGCCGATACGCAGCTCCTCGCCACGGACCAGCGACATGAACTCGTGCTCCGGGGTGCGAGCGGTCAGGAGCGCGACGGCGTTGGGGTTGGCGACGAGGCGTCTGGCGAGGATCGGTGCCAGCCGGCCATGCTCGTTCCGAAAGTGCCCAGAGCTGACGATCCGGCCGTCGTCGTCGTGGATCTGCAACACGGACAGTCCGGTCAACCCGATCACGGCGCCGGCGTAGTCCAGCACGTACTGACGCTCGGACGAGGCCTCGGCCACGGCAGCGGCTCGAAACCGGTTGTCGTCCTGCAAGCGGTCCCGGAGCGCAACCAGACGGTCGGTGATCCGGTCACTCTCGAGTCGAAGGTCGACTTCGATGGCAGTCACCGTCGCGTCGATCCGCCGTCGGTAATCGGCTCCGAGTTGGTCCGCCACATCTCGGCGGAGCCCGAACGCGAGGACCGCCAGTGACACGAGTGCGACAACAGCGACCGTCAGCAACAAACGCGTCCGAAAACTCACGCCCCACCCCGCCGGACCCCGTCGAGCAGCAGCACCCCGTCCCACTCGACTGCGACCCCAGACCGACCGTGCCGGATGACGGCCCAATTCCGGGTGTCCAGGAGGGGTACGACGCCGGCGTCGAGCGCCGCGACCGAGCGCACGAGCCACTCCGCTCGTGACGTCAGACTCCTCGCCTCCTGACACGCCCCGAACGGTCGACGTTCGAGTGGCATGACGTACCCACTGTCCAGCCCCTCGCCCAGCGCACGCTCGAATGCGGCGGCGCTCAACCCGACGGCGACCATGCCCGTCGCGCCCAGAGGAAACAGCCCTCGCGTGAGTGCGGCCAGCTCGGGGTCCCCGAACGCGGTGAGGGCCACCAACCTGGCCGCAAGGCCACCGGCCACCGGGTCGTCCTCCGGAAACACCACCCGTTTCGCATAGACTGCGCCGCTCACGGGCCGACTGCGCCGATAAGGCACCGCGGCCGCACAGTCGGTCGCCAACTGCCACCAGAATGGCCCCGTCGCGCCGCGCGCGTCGCCCTGAACGGCGTCCATCGCCAACGCCTGGCGGGCCTCGAGAGCGATCACGTCTGCACCGGGGCCTCGCGGTGGCTCACGCGCCGGGGATAGCAGCGCGTGGGTGCGGAGCCACTCCAACGGGGTCACTCGAAAGGCCGGCAAGACCGTGGCATACGACAACACGGCCGGGTCACGGGTGACGAGCAGATCCATCGGCGGGCCCGGGGTCGTGGCCTGGTCCAAGTGATCTCGCAGATCCACATCCGGGGCCGCAAGGAATCGGACCTGCCCGCGTTCCGCGACCGCCAGGTCGCCGCGGCCCCAGGTGTGACGTGCCAGGGTCACGGCAGCCACCTCGCCCACCGGCTGATCGATCACACGGAACCCCGTCGTCCCTAGCGGCCACCCGGCCCCTGGCTGGCGTCGTGCGATGGCCAGCGCCGGATGCGCGAGCGCCCGCAGGGACTCCGCGCCGTCCGGATCGTGCAGCGTGACGCCGATGACATGTGCGTTCACCGCGACCATGGACCGCACGAACCGGCGCACCCAGGGCTGTAGCGTGGCGCCACGGCCCGGCTCGCCCCAGGCGGCCAGTACATCGGCCGCGGTCACAGGTGTGCCATCGGAGAAACGCGCCTCGGCGTCGAGTGTCAGGACCCAGGTGGGGCCGGTGGGATCCAGGCGCCAGTCAGACGCCAGGCCGGCCTCCAGACGGCCGTCGCAGTCGATGCGTACCAGGGTGTCGTAGAGCTGGCGGAACAGGAACCGCTCGCTGTCGTTCCGTGGGTACGGCGCGTGGCTCGCATCGACGGCGCCAGTGAGCGCTACCGTCCGGATCGGGGCGCCGGCAGCCGGGATCAGGCTGCACGCGGCCACCGGCTCCACCGTCTCCACGGGGTCCGCGATCGCCGCGGGACTCGGCACCGGTGGTACGACGACGGCCGGCGGCGGCGTCAGCACGACGGGAGGCTCGGGAACCACCTCCGCGACGGGTGGCGGTGGTGGCGCGACGGACTCAGGGGGCGACACCGTCGGGGTCGTGCGAGCGCCGCACGCGCAGACTGAGATGGTCACGCTGGCGACCCAGGCGAGTCGAACTGCTATCCGTCGAGGCATCCTCACTGTTACCCGTCCACCGCGATGATAGCGCGAGCGTGGTGGTGGCTCAGAAGACCGGGCGCGCCAGCGCACCCCGCGCCGGCGCGCCCGGCTGTGGCGGGCCGCTTATCCCAGCACGCGGACGACCACCCTCCGGTTCAACGCTCGACCGTCGACGGTGTCGTTGGGCGCAATCGGCTTCTCCTCGCCGTAGCTGATGACGCTGATCTTGTGCAGCGGCAGTCGGTGCTGCTCGTGCAGATAGCGTCGAACGGACTCCGCCCGCTCCAACGCCAGCCGCGCGTTGTAGTCGGTAGGTCCGGTCGCGTCGGTGTGGCCTTCAATCTCGAGGTGCGTCGGCTTGTCGAGCGACCGCACGCGGTCTACGAGTGCGTCCAGGCCCGCCGATACCGGATCAGGGAGCGCCGCCTCGTCGAAGCGGAACTGCCCATGGTCCTCCGCAAGCGTGACCTCGAACAGGAGCCGCCTGGCGTCAGCCTCGAGGCCGTCGGACACGGCTCGCGCGTCGTCTGCCGTCACCTGCGCCAGCCTGGATGCGGTGGCCGCCGCGTGAGCCGCGCCTTGCGCCGCGGTCGCGGTTTGGTCGACTTCCC
>SXOW01000482.1 GCA_005778315.1 Acidobacteriota bacterium | reverse complement strand
CGTTGGTCAGCCGGACGCGCGCCACCTTGCGGAGCGCCGAATTCGGCTTCTTCGGGGTCTGGGTGAACACGCGCACGCACACGCCCCGCTTCTGCGGGCTCACCTGGAGCGCCGGGCTCTTCGTCTTGGTGACGATCCGTTTGCGTCCCTGACGGACAAGCTGACTAATCGTCGGCATACCGGGTCGAAAGTCATTTCTTCGAGGACACTGCACGCGGAATCAGGAGCGTCCTCGAAAAATGACTCCCGACCCCATAGACCCGACGGGCCGTACAGGCGCAAAGCGCGCCCCCGGCTCCGCCTCAGGACAACATCGGCCGCGAGCTGACGGCCGGTGCGTCGCCCCAGGCCTCAAGAGCGGCGAACCGCATCTGGCACCTGGAACTGCTAACCCTATCTATGTGTTACGCGAGGACAGACCGGAGGACGTGCCACCGGTCAGCCCGAAGAAACCGGCCAGCCGGCCAGCTTCCCGTGCGACTGAGGCTAGATAGGGTGTCCTAGCCTCAAGAGAACCTGGCGAATATACCACGCCATTCAGGAGACAGGCAACCTTCAGGGTCTCCCGACGCCCTCCCCGTGGTCCCCCCGTGGTCAGGCCAGCCAGAGGATCCCAGAAACGGCCATTCCGCCCACCTCCAGGCTGGCATAGATAAAATAAGTCTTTTGTAATGTGCATCTTAGGTCACAAGACACACTTGAATTTCGAGATGATGGCCGTCCCGTGGTCTGTAGCCTGACGCCCGAAGGCCCGCAGTCCGCCGTCCTCAGTGCGTCAGTGCGTGCAGCAGCACGTTGATGCCGAGCGCGTAGCCATCGGGCGAGAACTGATAGAAGAACCCAGGGTCCTCCCCCTCCCGCTCCCATGAGTCGGCCACGTCCGTGTTGTGCGTCATGAGCACCATGATGCGGCCGTGGTCGTCGCGGATCGCGCGGAGGTGCACGTCTCGGCTGTCAACGCCCCGTTCCGATGTCGTCTGCCCACCCACGCCCCGCCAGAACTGGATGTTCGTGATCTGCGGCACCTTCGTGACGTCGAACATCGTTCGCAGCATCGGATCGTCGAGCGGCACGTCCTGAATCGGAAACTGGGAGGGCGACAGCACCTTCGCGATCTCGGTGGACCACTGCCGCCAGGCCAGTGTCCCCCAGAAATCGTCGACCCAGAGAAACCCACCCTTCAGCAAGTACGTCCGGAGGCGCTCGATCTCGGCCGGGCCGAATCCGAGCGACCCGACGTCGGACGCAATCACCAAGGGACAGTTGAACAGCGCATCGTCGGTGAGCCTGACCACGAAGTGATTCGGCCTGCCGTCATGATCGCGGCTCACGCGGGTCTTGGTCAGCTCAGACAGCCGCGTCGTCAGGTTGATTTCCGCGACCGGGTACTCCGTCTGCCAGCCGATCCCCATCGGCTCCATGCGGACGCTTCGATACGCCATGCGGCACACGACGAACGAGGCATCAGGCATCTGCGGCGGGGCGTAGCGGGCACCGAGGCTGCCTTCGCGGAAGCGGAACCCCTGGGCATACGCGGCCGCCGCCGCTGCGCACAAGGCCAACGCGGTCACCCATCCGAGCATCGGACGCCGCAGCCTCATGACTATGAGTGTGACATACAAGAACCTCCGGCACCCGGGGCCCTTGGGAGCCGGGATCGTCTTATTCCCTGAACAGCCGGGCCACTTCCGCCTTCAGCACTTTTCCCAGCGTGTTGCGGGGCAACGCCTCGACCGTGCACATCAGCCGCGGCACCTTGTACGGCGCGAGACGCTCGCCGGCCCACTGCTGCAGGGCGCCCGATGTCAGCTCGGCGCCGGGAACGAGCTCGACGACCGCCGCTACCCGCTGGCCCCATTCCGCATCCGAGATGCCGACGACGGCACACTCACGGATGGCGGCATGCTGCCGCAGCACCTCCTCGATCTCGAGCGCCGACACCTTGTAGCCGCCGGTCTTGATGATGTCGACCGAGGTACGGCCGAGCAGCCGATAGGCGCCTCCCTCGACCACCGCCATGTCCCCGGTACGGAACCAGCCGTCTCGGAACGCCGCGGCGGTCTCGGCCGGGCGGCCCCAGTACTCGAGAAAGACGTTGGGCCCGCGCACCTCGAGCTCGCCCGGAACCCCGTCCGGCACGAGCGTCCCCTCGTCATCCACCAGCCGCACGTCGACACCTGGCAGCGGAGTCCCGACAAATCCCGGCCGCCTCGGGCCGTGCAGCGGGTTGGACAATGCCATGCCGAGCTCGGTCATCCCGTAGCGCTCGAGCAGCGTCTGGCCCGTAATCGCGTGCCAGCGCGCCAGTGTCTGCACCGGGAGCGCGGCGGAGCCCGACATCATCAGCCGCGCACGCCTGGCGCCCTCAGCCCAGACGCGCTGCACGGCCGGCGCCTCGGCCTCCCAGACCGCAATCAAGCGGTGATAGATCGTCGGCACGGCCGTGAACACGGTGATCTCTCCGGATCCGAATCGATCCCAGACTCCGCGTGCGTCGAATGATGGCTGGATCTCGCAGGTGGCTCCCACGGCGAGCGCCGATGCCAGGCCGTTGACGATGCCGTGGACGTGGTGGAGCGGCAGCGTCAGGAGCAGCCGATCGGTCGGCCGCCACTCCCATGCTTCGACGAGCGCCGCCACCTGCGCGCCGATGGCGGCGTGGGTCGTGACGACCCCCTTCGGCCGG